>CAJJNI010000168.1 GCA_905193085.1 uncultured Lachnospiraceae bacterium
AATTTTCTGTATTAAACCGGCAAATATATTATATAAGATATAGAATATACCATATCTTGTCAAAAACAGGGTATCAAAAAATGAACAGTAAAAAATATGGCTGCCACAACCGGGAAATTTTATACAAAACAGTATAGATATTTAGCAGTAATAAATTCTATATTCCGTATGAATTTTCAGTATTGCGACAGCCATATTTTTTATTAGTTTTATGAATTCATGGTTTCAAGAAATTCAAGAAATTTTCCTGCCAAAGCAGGTTCAAATATTTTTCCAATATTTTCTTCTATGTAATTACATGCATGTACAACATTTGTACTTTCTTCCTTATCAACATACTCCGTAATAAGTCTGACAAATGCTACCTCCTTACGTATTTGATCTCCTGCCAGTCCCTGCGTCCACCCTGAACCATCATAATTTTCATGGCTTGTGTGAACCCATTCTGATATCGGGGCAGTTTCCGGTCTGATTAAAACTATTTTCATTGCAAGTTGTGGGTGTTTCTTTATTTCACGCCACTCTCTGTCAGTATAATTTCCCTTTTTATTATATACTCTCTTCGGGACAATACTAAGACCTATGTCCTGATATCTTATACAGTAAATGCAAAGCTTTATTGTCTCATCTGTAAAGCCTATATATTTTCCAAACGCTTTGACAAGTTCTGTCTTCTTTGCAATGTTTTCTCTTGTAACAAATCCTCTTGAAACAATAACATCAAGCATTTCTTCAAATAAGTTCTGATTATGCTTAAACTCGCTTTTTGCAGCATACATTTTAGCATCGGCTACTTCTAAAAGTCTGTTAAGACTCTGTGTCATCTCTGACTTCTTCGCAGAACCTAATGATACACTCGGGGGAAGACATGTATCATTTTCTTCAGCAAGTCTTTCATTAACTCTCTTACAATAATAATTTGCTCCTGCCCTCTTTGTATTTGGCATAATTATGAAAAATTCATCTCCACCGCATCTTGCAACTATATAACCATCGTCATATGCTTCCTCCTGCAAAATCTGTGCAATCTTACAAAGAAGCCAGTCCCCATGACGATGTCCGAACATATCATTTGTAAACTTAAGATTATTGACATCTCCCACAACAAGCGATACAGGAAGCATTGACTCATCTTTGTCAATTTCTTCAAGTTTTTTAAAGAAATATGCTCTGCTGTGAACTCTTGTAAGTTCATCATAATCATTTTCATGCTGCAATCTTTCATTTTCTTCAGCAATGAACTTTTCATCAGCTTTTATCTTAGATATTTCATTCTTCAGCTTCTGATTCTCCGAATCATTCTCAAATAATACCTCTGTAATTCTTACAAAACATTTAATTTTATCTGTAAACTGAGCCTTATCAATATAAAGAATATTATCTTTATCAGCAGCAGCCATACAGTATCCTTCTACTCTATTATTAATATAAAAAGGCTGTGAACCCATAAATATGGTTCTGTTGCCGAAAGTCATTTCTTTAACAACAATTTCTTCATACTTTTCTAATTCAGAAAAGACTTTTTTTATAATCTTATCACCTTCTTCATCTAAGAAACCCGGTATAAGACTTTTCTTAGTGATACATTCATGAGTCTTGCTGCAAATCCATAACGACATACCTGCTGCGGATGAATATTCATCCTGTATAATCTGCAAGTCCTTCATATTCTCCACCTGCTTTTCCATAAACTAAATTATTATATCCCCCTGAATTTTTCATTAAGCAGGCAAATTTTCTAAAATGTTCTTCTTCGCCACTTAATCCGGTTAAATATTTAACAGATTTCCTGTAAAATACAACTGTTAAATTTACATTCTATTATTGTAATTATACTATAATTTTCAACAACATTCAACAAATTTTTTTTAAAGAACTGACGGATTGTATACTTTTACAAATATACAATCCGTCAAGATTATTATGGCTTATTCGTCTGATTTGGTATCATTTGAAAATTCTGGTTTTTCTTCTGCATCAGTTGTTACCGCAGATTCTGAATTTTCTTCTGCATCTTCACTGCTTTCTTCTGCAGGGTGCTTAATCTTATTAAAGATTTCCATAAATTCTTTACCTGTAATTGTTTCTTTTTCGTAAAGGAATTTTGCTATCTCATCAAGTACTTCTCTGTTTTCCAAAAGCAATTGTTTTGACTTGTTGTAATGTATTTTCAGAATTTCCATTACTTCCCTGTCTACTTCTGCTGCAGTGGCTTCACCGCAGTCTCTTACTCTTCTTGCCTCAAGATACTGGTCCTGAACTGTTTCAAGTGTCATAAGTCCGAATTTATCTGACATACCATACTGTGTAATCATGGCTCTTGCTAAAGATGTAGCTCTCTCAATATCATTTGATGCACCTGTAGTAACAGTATCAAAAACTATTTCCTCGGCAGCCCGTCCTGCTAGTAAAGTAAGAAGCTGGCTCTCAAGTTCTGCCTTCGTTCTTAAATATTTCTCTTCTTCCGGAACCTGCATTACATAACCTAAAGCTCCCATAGTTCTTGGAACAATTGTAATTTTCTGTACAGGCTCTGCATCTTTTGTCAGTGCTGTTACAAGAGCATGTCCGACTTCATGATAAGCAACAGTTCTCTTTTCCTGGTCGCTTAAAATTCTGTCCTTCTTCTCTTTACCGGCAATAACAACTTCAACAGATTCAAATAAATCTGCCTGTGAAACAACTTTTCTTCCACATTTAACCGCATTAATTGCAGCTTCATTAATCATATTCGCCAAATCTGAACCAACTGCACCACTTGTAGCAAGTGCAATTTCTTCCAAATCGACTGTCTCGTCCATAAGAACATCTTTTGAATGTACTTTAAGTGTATCAAGTCTTCCTTTTAAATCAGGCTTATCTACAATAATTCTTCTGTCAAATCTTCCCGGTCTTAACAATGCCTTGTCAAGTACATCAGGACGGTTAGTCGCTGCCAGAATAAGAAGACCTTTTGATGAATCAAAACCGTCCATCTCAGCAAGTAACTGATTTAATGTCTGTTCTCTTTCATCATTTCCGCCATAACGGCTGTCACGGCTCTTACCGATTGCATCAATCTCATCTATGAAAATAATACAAGGTGCTGAATTTTGTGCCTGTTTAAACAAATCACGCACTCGTGAAGCACCGACACCGACAAACATTTCTACAAAATCAGAACCTGACAAAGAGAAAAACGGTACTTTCGCCTCTCCTGCTACCGCCTTTGCCAATAAAGTCTTACCTGTTCCCGGAGGTCCTACAAGCAGCGCACCTTTTGGAAGCTTTGCTCCAATCTCAACATATTTTCCAGGATTATGAAGGAAATCAACAACCTCCTGTAAAGATTCTTTCGCCTCGTCCTGACCTGCAACATCTTTAAATGTTACACCTGTAGATTTCTCAACATAAACTTTGGCATTGCTCTTTCCAACGCCCATCATTCCTCCTCCGCTCTTTGACATCTTACGAAGCAGGAAGCTGAAGAATATCCAGATTACTGCTATAGGAAGGACATATACAAGAAGGAAGTCAAGTATTGTTGATTTTGAATCCGGAATTTTAGCTGTATATTCTATGTTCTTCTCTTTCAATGTAGGAAGCAAATCTTCATCATAAATATAACCTGTGTAATACTGGATTGCACCAATGCTGCCTGATGGCTGTTTCTTAGGCTCTATTATAATCTGGTTTGATGAAATCTGTACACTCTTAACTTTATTGTCCTCAAGCATTTCCCAAAATTCATCATATGTTATTTCCTTACTGCTTGCCTTTTCATAAAAACTGCTGAATATTGTCATCGCAATCAGCGTTAAAAGTGCCAGAATAAGGAAAATGAAAATGGTCTGACGATTCTGTGGTTTCTTATCATTTTCATTATTTTTATTATTATCCTGATAATTATTCATTCTTTCCTCCTTTGAATTTTTTTAATTCATAGAAAACATTATAATTAAATACATTACATAAATCAAGCCTTTATTCTGTGAAAAATTAAACACATTTATATACAAAACCGTATAATTCTGATATAATCAAAATAATATTTAACGCCAGGGTCAATGGCAATATCATAGTAATGATAAACCCACTTTTGGCTATGGCATCTTACATTTATTTATAGAAAGGATTTGTTGTATGAATAATAAGGCATATCATATGTTACCATTTTCTCTGCCCGAAATAGATGAAAACTCAGCTCTGGCTCATTTTGATTATGAACCTGACATTTATATGGAAATACTGACTAAATATTATAATAATGGCAGTAATAGCATCTCTCAACTTGAACAGTCTATGCAGGAAAATGACATGGAAAATTACAGAATTTATGCACATGCCTTAAAAGGTAATTCTTCAACAATCGGAGCACTTTCAATGTCAGAACATGCAAAAAAACATGAATTTGCTGCCAAAGAAGGAAATATTGATTTTATACGGCAGGATTTTTCTTCACTTATAGAAGAATATTCTATGCTTTTAACAAAGCTTGAGCCATATATTAAACATACAGAACTAAAAACAACATCAAATCCCCTAAAAATTTCTGTCAAAGAGTTAAATAATAAAATTAATAACAGTATAAATTACCTTGATAATTTTGAAATAGACAACGCATTATCAATATTAAAAAATCTTCTTAATTATGAAATTTCATCTGAGATGCTTATGTTAATCAACGATGCTATCTTCCAAATTGAAGATTTTGAATATGATAAAGCAACAGATAAATTAAAAATTCTAATAAACTGACAAAGGTCACAGGAGGAAATCATGCGTGATATTTTAGCTGTAGATGATAATAAATTAAATCTTTCCGTAATAAAAGACAGTTTATCTGATTCCTTTAATATAATTCCGGTTAATTCAGGTTTTATGGCAATTAAATATCTCCAGAAGAAAATACCTGATTTAATTCTTTTAGATATTAACATGCCCTTACTTGATGGAAAAGAAACACTTTCATTATTAAAAGGAAATGAACAATGGAAAAAGATTCCGGTAATGTTTTTAACTTCTGACTCTTCTCCACAGACAGAAGCTGATTGCCTGGCTTTAGGTGCCGACGACTTTATTCCAAAACCATTTGTTCCAATTGTTATGAAGAACCGCATTCTTCGTATTTTAGAACTTCATGATTTACGAACTGACCTTGAACACCAGTTATCTATAAAAACAAAACAATTAGAAAGAGCATCTCTAAATTCAATTATGATTATTGCAAACATTATCGATTCAAAGGATAAATTCGCATCGGGCCACTCCGTACGTGTTGCTTTGTATGCTGAATCAATTGCACTTAAAATGGGAATTCCAAAGCAAGAGATACAGAATCTACATTTTATCGCACTACTTCACGATATAGGAAAAATAGCAGTACCCGACTCCATATTTACAAAATCTGCAAAACTTACCACTGATGAGTATGATGTTATAAAAACCCATACAGTAATTGGTGCTGAAATACTTAAAGATATTAAACTGATTCCGGGTGTTGCGGAAGGCTCATTATACCACCATGAACATTATGATGGCACCGGATACCCTCAGGGCTTAAAAGGAGATAATATTCCACTTGC
>CAJJNI010000169.1 GCA_905193085.1 uncultured Lachnospiraceae bacterium
TGCCTGAGAAGAAGCCGAAAATTTATTATGCTCATTGTCATATTGCACATCTGAATTTTCATATAATATGCTCCAAAGTTTCTGCACCAATGCAGCTGTAATAAGTTCACATTCTGAATTGTTTTTCTGCAATGCTATTATTTCTTTCATAATCAATAAAATCTCCGCCTGCCATGCTGTTTTATCCGTAAATACCTGAAAATTTAATTTTGAAGTCATCACCGGCAAAACATATTTATCATAAATCAAACTGTTCTGACACGCTATAAATTCCGGCAAACATAAAAAATTCGGAATAACTGCATTATCCGTAGAATAAAAGCGATGTAGCACTTTTGTATTTATAAATATTCCATCTCCTTCAGACAATGAAATTTGATTTTCTCCAACACTAGCAGAGACTGTCCCTGATTCATTATACACAAATTCAAATTCTGTATGCCAATGCCACTCAATACAGTTAAAATCATACAACCGCAAATTATCGTAATAAAATTTAAAAGGGTATGCTGTAGTGCCATGTTGTAATGTTTCCATTAAATTTTCGTCTGTTATTATTTTATTATAAGAAGTATTAAAATTCATTACAAACCTTCTTTCAATATACCATTAATTAAAACTAGCAATACACTATTAATTAAAACCATCAATACACTATTAATTAAAACCATCAATTGCATTTTACGATATTATACAATAAATATGCGATATATTTCAATGACAAACCTTTACAATTGTTATATAATGCAGTTTAACTAATACATAACATGTACTATATAATAAGATTTAGTATTAGCATGCTATCAGCTTTATTTTACAATTTAATTTTGGCATGCTATCTGCTTTATTTTACGATTTAGTATTAGCATGATATTTACTATATTTTATTTTGGGCATAATATCTGCCATATTTTTCAGTTTATGTCTTTATTTTTTTATTGGAGGTTTATAATGAATTACAGAAAAACTCTGAAAGCCTGTTACCTCGGCTTTATAACCCAGGCAATTTCTGCAAATTTTGCACCATTGTTATTTTTAACATTTCATAGAACTTATAATATACCTTTTGGAAAAATTGCATTTATCTCTACCATTTTTTTCTTTACTCAATTATTAATTGATTTATTCTGTGCAAAATTCGTCGACAAAATCGGCTATAGAAAAAGCATTGTTATATCGGAACTGCTGTCAGCCGTCGGACTTATATGTTTAGCCTTTTTGCCTGATTTTATCAGGAATCCGTATATCGGCATCATTATAAGTGTTATTATATACGCAATTGGCAGCGGGCTTATCGAAGTATTGGTCAGTCCTATTGTTGAAGCATGTCCATTTGATAACAAAGATAGTGTTATGAGCCTTTTACATTCTTTTTATTGCTGGGGTTCTGTCGGTGTCATACTGCTTTCAACAGTATTTTTTACAATTTTTGGAATAAATAACTGGAATATTCTTGCCTGCATATGGGCACTGCTGCCACTATATAATATTTATAATTTTATGACATGCCCGATTGAACATCTGACAGATGATGGCGAAGGACTTGGCATCAAAAAACTTTTCAATATTCCTATGTTCTGGGTTGCCATCATTTTAATGATTTGTGCCGGTGCAAGTGAATTATCAATGTCACAGTGGGCATCTGCATATGTTGAATCCGCTCTTGGAATTCCAAAAAGGATTGGCGATATTGCAGGACCATGTCTTTTTTCTGCTGCAATGGGAATCAGTCGGTTATTTTATGGAAAATACGGAGAAAAAATAGATTTAAAGAAATTTATGGTATTCTCAGGAATTTTGTGCCTGATTTGTTATTTACTTACCTCACTTGGCGCAAGCCCTGCTCTTGGTCTTATCGGCTGCATACTCTGTGGTTTTTCCGTCGGCATTATGTGGCCCGGAACAATCAGCATAACCTCTGTAAAAATTCCTCTCGGCGGAACATCAATGTTTGCACTGCTTGCAATGGCCGGAGATATGGGAGGTTCAATAGGTCCATACATAATAGGGTATATTACACAGACTGCAAATAACAACCTGAAAGCCGGAATGTTAGCTGCTTGTATTTTTCCTATAGTGCTTGTTATATCTATATGTATATTAAGCCGTTTACACGAGTAATTTCGTGAAACGGCTTTTAAAGCAAAAACTGTTATATCCTGTAAACCGGCCTTTATTTCATCACAGCTGAAATCATTCTGTTCCAGGAAATTATCCGTCTTTTTATTCAAATACGAATAAAACAAAATAGCTATCTCCAGACATTTTTATCTCCAGACATTTTTTATCTCCAGATTCTGACATATCGTATATTTTGTTTTCAGCCTCATTAATTTGGCCATCATCAACCATATCCGTCTGCAATTTCAATGTTTGCCTATCTTCCTCACTATCAAGCAGCTCTTCTGTCGGAGATTCCGTATCAACATTAAATAAAACTTTTATAATTGCTCTTATCATTTCTTTTATAAGACGCATAATATAATCTTCTTCTAACATTTACTATTCACCCCATATAGTTGCCCGCTTTCCATTTTTATGCGGATATTCGCGGACTTTCATCACATAATCTAAATTAACAACCTGTAATTTTCCGTTATTGTCAAGAACAACTCCATTATCAGTAACTTCTGTTACAACTCCGTCGGCATTTCCTTCCAATAATTTAATATATACATCTTTTCCAATAAAACGCTGTACAAGCTCTTTCATTACAATTCTCCTTTTCTGATTTATAATCCTGTTTTTTACAATATGTCTGTCTGCAACATATCGCCGCCTCTTTTTTTGTGGTATGTAAAGTAAAAATACCGCAACCAAAAGGACAAAATAAACACTCCATAAATTCTGCATATTTACTCCTTTTTATTTATCAAACAAGCTCATTTAAAACCTGCTGTATCCGCGGTCATTTTATAAAAATAGTCTTCCATAGGATTCCTCAATGTATGTTGTACCGCATCTGCATCTTTTATAATTTCATCAAACCAGTTTCCTGCAATATTTTTGTCACTGTGGTTATAAATTCTGTTATAGTGTATCATGTTTCCTCTCTATGTCAACCCAAAATAACATATTATTATCAATCTTCTATTTAAAAACAATTCCCACCTGAAATCATTATTTAAACGATTTTTTGAGCAAATATTGTATATATTTACTTATTATTATCATTATAAATCCTTAGAAACTCTCTTCGTTAGTTTATCAGGTTAGTAATACCAGCACCAAAATCTTGTGTAAGCACATGCTTTCACTATTTCTTGCGTAAATTTACAAAACCCCAGAGACTTAAGCCTCCGAGGTTTTTAATGACAATAGTATTAATTATTTTTTATAAATCTCATTATGTATACAAATAAAAACTTGCATATTCACATTCGTTTTGTTGTATTTCTAGCAATCACATTTATCTTTTCTTTTTAAGATAACTCCACCTAAACAAATTATTGATGCACCCATGATAGATATCCAAAGACCTACGGAATTTGTATCACCAGTCTTTGGTGCTGCTGACTGTTCATTTGTATTTTTTACCTCAGCATCATTATTATTCTGTGTATTATTTGTCTGGTTATTCTGAATATTTGAACCTGGAGTTTCTGTAACAGGTGCCACTGTTGTCGGGACTTTTGTTGCCGGTGTTTCTGTTGTTGGAGCCTCTGTTACCGGTGCTTCTGTTGTTGGAACTTCTGTTACCGGTGCTTCTGTTGTTGGGGCTTCTGTTACCGGTGCTTCTGTTGTTGGGGCCTCTGTTACTGGCGGTTCTGTTGTTGGAGCCTCTGTTACTGGCGGTTCTGTTGTTGGTGGCACTGTTACTGGCGGTTCTGTTGTTGGTGGCTCTGTAGGTTGTTCTTCATCAATTACTGTTAAAACTACCACTTCAGATGTTACACTTCCGGCAGAATTACTTATAATGCACTGATATTTAAAACCATTACAATCCTTATCTAATGTAGAAGTGGTATAAGAATTACCAGTTGCTTCTGCTATATCTACAAACCCATTTCCATCATTTCTATCAATCTGCCATTGATAAACCAAATCTGTTCCTGTTGCTTCAACTGTAAATGTAGCTTCTTCTCCTGCTTTATTAGTTGCTTCTTTTGGCTGTACCGCAATAACCGGTACTTCTAGTGCAGGATCCTCAGTCTCTATTTGTTTGAAAGTTACTTGAATAGAATGACTTTCTTTCACATCAGCAAATGTATAGCTGTCTGCTACACTTACATTGGTTCCATCTACAGTTAAACTCTCAATCTCATAACCTTCATCTGCTGTTATTGTAAATGTCTTACTATTACCCTCTGCTACGTTGACAGAACCACTTGGTGAAATACTTCCATGCTCTCCTGCACTTGCAGTAATCTCATACATGGTAGGTGCCACCCAGTCTGTAATATCTAAATTTGCAACAATTTCAACTTCTGATGTCTGTTCTGTAGTAGAAAGCAGATAACCTGCTCCACCCATCAATGCATCAGCGAGGAAAACAACATATCCATTTTCTGAATCATATGCCACAGCTACACCGTATGCAATGTGTTTACCGTTATCTTTTAACTCATGAATCACGATATCATCTTCATTTAATTCTCCATATCGTGATACACAATCAGCAACAATATCAGCTAAATATTCTGGGTTTTCTACACTATCTTTAACATTTGAATATGTTCCCATATTTGTAAGTGTCCAACTTCCCTGACTGTCTGCTCTTGACTGTCCCGGACCCAAAACAGGCCCAGACAAACTATATGCCTTAATTACATCTCCTTTTTTCGGATAAGCAGGTGTTCTCTGAACATCATACGCATATGAGAATTGTACCTCTTCTAACTTTGTTGTTTCCTTAGAAAATGTATTCTTTGCACTTACCTTCACTGTCGAAAGTGTACCAAGTACACCTGCTACAACAATTAAAAATGCTAATACAAGAGAACTTCCTTTTCCAAAACATTTTTTAAAATTTTTTGTTATACCTTTCATAAACATTCTCCTTTCTCCGTTATGTAAATTACAATATATTGTTATATATTTGTTTTATTATATAATTAATTTTGGCATTTTAGAAAACATCTGAATGAAATGCACTCTATTCGGAGTGAAATGTAAATGTATGATATAACACCTTATTTTATTCATTAAGGTAATCAAAAAATTTTCTCATTAAATTTGTACTGTAAAAAAATAACACAGAAGCACAAAAAAGGCTTCCGAGCAAAATGCTCGAAAGCCCTATAAATTCAATACTTGTGAACTATCACCGCATATAATTAAATATTAGCAGTTCAATTATCAAGAATTACTCGATGATTGTAGCAACACGTCCTGAACCTACTGTACGTCCACCTTCACGAATAGCGAATGTAAGACCCTGTTCCATAGCGATTGGATGAATTAATTCGATTGTCATCTCTACATTATCGCCAGGCATGCACATTTCTGTACCTTCTGGTAAGTTACAAACACCTGTAACGTCTGTTGTTCTGAAGTAGAACTGTGGACGATAGTTGTTGAAGAATGGTGTATGACGAC
>CAJJNI010000170.1 GCA_905193085.1 uncultured Lachnospiraceae bacterium
GTTAATAAACATATCTTTATTGTCTTTATGCTCTTTTATTACTCCCCTCGTCGCAAGTTCTTTTCTTCCGTTTTGTGTTTCCTGAATATAGTGATAATGACACTCAACTATATCGCTGTTTTTGGATATTCCAAGATTATACATACATTCATACATATTTACATCGACATAATCGTCCGAATCAGCAAAGCCGATATATTCTCCAATGCTTAATTTAATTCCCATATTGCGCGCAGCTGCCTGTCCACCGTTTTCCTTTGTATATACTTTAATCTTACCCGGATATTTAGTCTGATAATCATTTAATAATTTAAGCGAATTATCAGTTGAACCATCATTTATGGCAATTATTTCAATATCATCTAATGTCTGATTAACTAAAGCATCAAAACATCTTTCCAAATATTTTTCAGTATTATAAACCGGAACTATCACACTGACCTTTGCCATATCTTTTCTCCTTATTTTCCTGCCAATTCAGCACTTTTTTCAAATATATACGGATATTTTTTTAACTTCCTGACAGCTCTTTTAAATCTTATGTATGATTTACTGTCACGATGTATGTCACTGCCTATTGCGGCAACATTACCTGATTTTAAATATTTTTTGCAGCTATGCCATTTTATTGTGTTACATATTGAATCAGCATTAAGCTGGACTTCAAACCCCAGATTTGTAAGTTTAGCTACCTGTGAAAACCGGTATCTGTCTGCATGCGCAATAATAACATTTAATTTGCAGCAGTCACTTAATCCGATTAATGTTTCTATAAGTTTTTCTGACCAGTTGTCTGAGAATGGCATTTCTACAAGGATAGTATTTGTATTTTCAATACATAAATCAGAAATCCGCTCCATCTTGTGAATATTTTCACAGAGAAGCACTTCTGCACCTTTAATAAGCGGAATTGTATCTTCAATAGTATTAATAATATCTACCCTGCTGTCTCTCTTTTTTAAAAATTGTTCCATGGTATCTTTATGTGGATAAAAATGTGGTGTGGCAACAATAAAATCTATACCTGCTTTATATGCCTGTTTCATATGCTCCATTGTCATATGAATATCAGTACTTCCATCATCTGTATCAGGAAGAATATGTGAATGAAAATCAACTATCATATTCCCTGCCATAATTTCTATAATTGTAGTCAGGTGATTTTACAGATATACCATTGTATATTATTCCACATATGTTTGCATCAAGTGATTCTAATTTTCTTACAATCATCTCAACTCTGTCAAATTTCGTTACCCACTCTCTGACAAGAAGTATATAGGCAGTTGCATCCTTTGCAAGGCAGAGGGCATCTGAGACTACACCAAGCGGCGGTAAATCAACAAAAATAACATCGTATTTTTCTTTACTGTCTGCAATCAGTTTATACCATCTGTCACCAACTAAAAGCTCTGCCGGATTTGGCGGAACATCACCGCTTAAAATCAAATCAAAATTTTCCTTATAATTAATAATATTCACTTCTTCTGTAATACATGCAAGATACTCGCTAAGTCCTTTTTCTGATTTCATATCAAGCCTGTTACGCAGATGACTTTTTCGCATATCACCATCAATGAATAAAACCCTCTTGCCCATCTGTGCATATGAAACAGCTGTATTAAGTGAATTTAAAGTTTTACCTTCATGGGTATCAGCACTTGTAACAGCATATACAGGACATTTATCGCCTTTAGTTGTAAATAAAAGATTAGCTCTTATATTGCTGTATGCTTCTTTTATGGCAAAAGGACTGTCATTGTCAAGATTAACACTGACACTTCCGCCTTTTTTAGAAGGAGTTATCGAAGGCACTTCACCGAGAATAGGAATTGTAAATAAATCTTCTATCTCATATTTTCTTCTTACTGTTGTGTCATTAAGTCCCTTAAACATAAATACACATAATAAGATTATAAAGCCGGCGCCGCCGCCTAACACTGCGTATTTAAGAACACTTGTTGCCGCAAACGGTGCTGTTGGAAGTTCAGCCTTATCAAGAACTTCAATTCCGCCTGATTTTACAACACTTATAATTTCATTTGGCGCAAGCTCTCCGATTGTATTTGCAATATTCATTGCATTAACAGGATTTTCATCATATACACTTACTTTAAAAACAGCAGTATTTTCTACAGCTTCTGCACCGATTCTTCCCTGCAGCATCTTTACAGTATACTTTCCTTCAACTTCTGCTGAATCCAGAACTTTCTGCATAAATGAATTACTGCTGATAATCTGCATGTAACTTGATAAAAGAGATTTTGCAGATGTAAGTTCTGATGAGTCAAGGTTTACATCTGTATCAGTTACATAGTCAGGACTGCTGTAAACATAAAAAGATATTGTCGCAACATATGTGGCACTTTGCCTGAAATATCCGGCAGCACCTGCAAGAATTGCCATTATCAGCGCCCCAAGAATCATAAATTTCAACTTTGATTTTATAATCCAGAAAATTTTTTCCAAATGTAAATTAGATAATATTGTTTTAAACACCGGCTCAACCTCTCTGTTTTTGTATTTTAGTATTTATTTTACAATGAAATTTCACCAAAGACAAGTCCCTTGTTCTTCAGGCATTGTATCTGCTCCATTACTGTCATTTTATTTTTGGGTCTTTCTATAACATACATCTCAAGACCTGCTGCAATTAAAAGACATGTTTTCAATATTCTGCTGCTAAATCCCATCTCATAATAACTATCCTTTTTATATAAACACTCAATTAAATAATTTATTTTTTGTGTACCTTTTACTTCCCTTATATTTACACTTTCACAGTCAGATGCTTCTAAAATAACCAGATTTTTAAATTTGTTTTTCTTCTGTGTATCTTCTTTCATTTTAAGAGCAAATTTCTGTCTTCCTCCATCATTTATCTCTATCATGTTTTCTGGATTTTTGGCATACCAGTCTACTGTATCAGAGCATAATTTCCTAAGAGGATAAGAACCCGTCGCATAGGGCGAACCGTCCTTTATTTCGACCTTTACAGAATCATCAGAAACAAATCCTAATCCTAAATCAATGAGTGCATTTGCGAGTGTCGACTTACCGCTTCCGCTTCTGCCGCTTATAAGCATGGTGTGCGAATCTGTTAAAAGTCCGCTTCCATGAAGTATGATTTCATCATTCTGCATCATGGCAATTGGTACACACATATTTAAAATCCACTGTTCAAGGTTATATTTTTCTATATTACATGTCTTTTTGTAAAATATTTTATTTCCGTATTCCACTTTAAAAAAACCGACATTTTTTATATCGAACAGGCTTACATCCTTACGGATTTTCCCTGTATACCATAATGGATTTCCTGCTTCATCTTCTTTAGGACTATTTATAATATACTCCTGAATCTCATTATATTCCTCTATTTCGTTTTCTATTATCTGAATTTTATTTTCAGTATCCTGTGATATTTCAGAAGCAGACGGTAATTCTATCTGAGACTCAATTCCAATGCCATAAACACTATATTTATACATATCTTACTTTCCTTTAATTTAATATAGCCAATGCTCTAAACTGCATTGGCTATACACTATAGATAGCTTCTGTTAAGCAGAAGCGTTATCTTCACCATATAACTGCTGATATCCCCATTTACCGTTTAATTCAACCTGTGTTTTTTCTGAATCCGGAATATTAGGGTCTGATAAACCAAACGCTGTTTCTTTCATCTCTAATGTTTCAAATTCCGGTGCCAACCATTCTTTTTTCATTAAAATCTCCTCCAATTTTTATTATTTTATCTTACATTGATATAATATAAAATTGGCATGATTGTTACAACACTTCTATCCTATTTGTTAGACTTTTCATCTGTGTATTCAAGAAATATACATGTATAAATATGTCTTACAATTTCAAAATCCGTCATTTTCTCTATATCTTTATGTTGTAACTGTATTATGGCATCTTCGGAATTTATTCTGTTGTCATTTAAGTGATTTAAATATATATCAATCCATTCTTCTTTAATTCTTCTTTTTTCTTTCACTATTCTGTTTTTTAAATCTGCACTCTGTCTGCCCTGTTTCTTTGCTTCCAAAATATGTTTTGGAACTATATCTTTCATATAATCGGACACAAGAGCTCTCTGATAACCATCATGCGTATACTGTCCGTATGGAACGGACAGTGCAAATTCTATTATCCGCTTATCTCTCGTCGGATCTTTTAATATAACACCCGAATACAGCGAATTTTTCTGCGCAAATTCTCCGTAATGCCTGAACACATCAGCTGACATCATAACTTTCTGATAATTTTCACAGCTTAACAGAGCATCTTTTATTGTACGCATATTTTTTTCAATTCGTTCATTTGTTTTATTTTCATTTATATATTCTTCTTTTGCAAAACTGTTATCGTTCTTAAAATTATCAAGAAACCTGTCATTTTTGCTAAAAGCATCCTTAAATGCTGTTTTAATTATTATTTTTCTCGAATAATTATGCCTTTTTTTTAACGCATCTGCCTCTTTATAAAGCTTAATAAATTTTGCATGTTTTACAAGCCATGCAAAATATAATGTTGCATTTTCATATGATATTGTTGAATTTCCAAACATTCCTCCAAGCAGAATTTTTCCGCCTGCCATTTGGCACTGTTTATATCCTTCATACATCCACAAAAGATTCTGTGGCGATTTATACGGAATTTCACATATCTGCATATATTTTTTTCTGTCATCCCACGGATTCATCTGTGGCATATCCATAAATGCCGGAACAATATTTCTGATACATTGCACTGTCTTTTTTACCATTTCAGTTTCGTCTGTCTCATAAAATTTCATCTGTTCTGAACATTCTTTTGCAAACTCACTTAAAGGCACCGAAGTAAATGAATACAGTTTTTGTCCTTTCTTTTCAAGCAATGCCGCTGCCACAGCCGCCACAGCACTTGAATCATACCCGCCGCTTAATAAAACACCGGTATTGCCGCCTGACCTCAAACTATCACTTACACATTTATTAAAAAGATTAAGAAAATGCTGTTTATATTCTTCATTTGTTTTGTATTTAATCTGTTTTATATTTTCAAAAGGCCTCCAGTATATTTTCTTTAAAATTCTGTTTTTTGATATTTTTATATATGATGCCGGTGCTGTCCTGTATATATCTTTTATTGGTGTTTCTTCACACTCAGTAAACATATTATAATTATCCTGTCCTATAAAATCAGCCAAATACCTTTCATTTAATTTAACAGAACCGATAATTTTTTCCAAAGGTTTCATTAGTGATGAATAATATAATATATTATCCTTTATTGTATAATAGACAAATCTGTAACCGACTGCATCTGATAATATTATTACCTCATTCTTTTTTATATCATACCATACAGCACAGTATGCCCCGGCAATTTCATCAAGAACATGCTCTCCATAATTTTGGTATATTAAGTCAAGTAATTTTCCATCTGCAATATTGTCATCACAGTCCGAAAGAATTTTATCAGAAACATTTTTATCAGCAGATATTTTTC
>CAJJNI010000171.1 GCA_905193085.1 uncultured Lachnospiraceae bacterium
AGATTTTAGAATCATTCTAAAATCTTCGTCCATAATCTGACACTCATTTACAGTGACTATATCATGAAAACTTCCTCTTTTATGCATTCCAAGACATAATGGACCGCCTTTTACCTCATCTCCAAAAGAAAACTCCATTTTGTTTCTGTAAGAAAACTGATTAGGACTTCTTTTTATGCCCTCAAATTTATAATCATCACAAACTTCATCAAGGAGTTTTTTTACCTGATTTTCTTTTAATTTAAGCTGTTCCTCGTACGGAAGGCTCTGATAATTACAACCGCCACAAATTGTAAAATGCGGGCATGCAGAAAATTTTTCAAGTGGAGATTTTTCAAGCACCTCAAGAAGTCTTCCCTCGGCTTTTCCTTTTCTCATCTTATTTACAGAAAACCGTACTTTCTGACCCTGAATAGCATTTTTTACAATTACTTCCCTCTCTTCACCGTCAACCGATACTCTGCCCTTATTAGGAAAATCTACCTGTGTTACCAATCCTTCTAAAATCTGTCCCTTTTTCAATTTCTTACTCTCCTGTTTTCTATCATTTTTTAATACCATAATACTGTTTTCTATCATTTTTTATAAACATACAACATGATGTCAAATTAACCCAAATGCATACACTAAAATAATTTTATGTTTCTTTCTAACATCATGTCATTGGTTTCCACCTGCTATTTTAAACACTAAACAATACATATTAATACAATTACTTTTAATTATTTCATGCAACAATACCATTACTTTTAACTATTTCACACAACAATACCATTACTTTTAACTATTTCACACAACAATACCATTGTTTTTCAATTATACAGAAAAAGCAATTCCAGCTTTCACCAAAATTGCTTTTCTGAAAAATCATGACAGTATTATATGATTTAATTAGTCTTCATCTACACCGTCTTCATCATCATAGAAATCATCATCAAAGTCATCATCGAAATCGTCATCAAAATTTTCAAGATAATCTGGTGTAAAATAACGATAAACTCCATATGCAATTGCTGCGATTGCTGCAATTACTCCTATTACTGCAAGTACAATAAGGGCAACATTTTTGCCTTTTTCTTCTTCCTCTTTTTTACGAATCATTTCGCTGATTCTTCCTAAATTAACTAAATCTTTTACATCTTCCATTCTGTTCATAATGTGCACATCCTTTCAAAATTATTTTATACTAAATTAAATTTTTTTCAATTTGGCAAATGAAGCAAACATTTTCTTCGTACCAACATTGTCAAAATCAACCGTTACTTCGTAGTCTCTGCCACCTTCAGTTATTTTAACAACGCTGCCTTCTCCGAATTTGATATGTGATACACGGTCTCCTTCACCATATTCAAGACCATCGGCTTTTTTTACGGTAAACTGTCTTGTATCAAATACTTTGGTGCGAAATGCATTAACTGCATTATTGTGTATGCTGGCACCCTTATTTTTCTGTACATTGGCTGAATTATCTTTTTCTGTATTGTTTCCTGCATGGGCACCGGCCTGATTTGAAAAACCGCCTGCAAAAAGCTCAGGATTAATTTCTTTTATAAACCTTGAAGGTCTGTTATACTGAACTTCACCATGTACCATTCTCTGTCTTGCACAGGTCAGAACAAGCCTTCTCATGGCTCTTGTTATTCCTACATAACAAAGACGCCTCTCTTCTTCTATTTCCATCGGGTCATCACTTGTTATCGTCATATAACTTGGGAAAAGACCATCTTCCATTCCGGCAAGATACACATTTTCAAATTCAAGACCTTTTGCACTGTGAAGTGTCATAAGCACCACTCTGTTAGTATCTTCATCTAAACTGTCAATATCCGCAACAAGAGCAACTTCTTCAAGAAATTCATTTAAATCAGGGGTTTCTGTTCCGTCTTCGTAATCTATAATCTTATTAAGAAGTTCATCGATATTCTCCTGTCTTGCCAATGCTTCTTCTTCACCCTCTTCTTTAAGCATTTCAACATACTCGGTCTGTTCAATTATTTCCTGAAGTACAGTTGAAATAAGAAGTTCTGATGTAAGCTTCTTTCTCATTTCTGTAATGAGTTCAACAAATGGTCTGATTTTGACTGCGGCTCTTCCAATTGAAGGTATCTGCTCTGCATTTTCCAGAGCTTCAAAAAAACTTATATCATGTTCAAGCGCATACTGCTGCACCTTTCCAATAGTAGTCATTCCTATGCCGCGCTTTGGCACATTGATAATTCTTCTTACCGCCAAATCATCTTTACCATTTGCTATGGTCTTAAGATAGGAAAGCATATCTTTGATTTCTTTTCTCGCATAGAAATTGATGCCGCCGACTAATTTATACGGAACATTTGCCGCAACAAGTTTTTCTTCAAACATACGGGACTGTGCGTTAGTTCTGTACAAAACTGCGCAGTTCTTATATTCTGTAAGATTATCAGCAACCCTGTTGTAAATATCATTTACTACATAGTCTGCCTCATCATAGCCTGTATTAAACTGTTTAAATATAATTTTTTCACCGTCACCAAGATTAGTCCAAAGCTTTTTGTCTTTTCTTCCGGTATTATGATGTATGACATCATTAGCCGCATTTAAAATATTCTGTGTCGAACGGTAGTTCTGCTCTAATTTAATTACTTTTGCATCCTGAAAATAATATTCAAAATCAAGAATATTTCTTATATTTGCGCCACGGAATTTGTATATTGACTGGTCATCATCACCAACAACACACAGATTTCTCTCAGGTGTGTCTGCAAGAAGCTTTACAAACTGAAACTGTGCTGTGTTAGTATCCTGATACTCATCAACCATTATATAACGGAATCTTCTCTGATAAGACTCAAGCACATCAGGATTTGATTTAAAAAGCTCAACAGTCTTCATAAGCAAATCATCAAAATCCAACGCATTATTGCTCTTTAATTCTTTCTCATATTCTCTGTATGAATCAACGATTTGTTTCATTGTAAAATCAGACTGATATTTTGCAGCAAATTCTTCAACTGATACAAGCTCATTTTTAGCATTTGATATTTCATTTATTATTGTTCTCTCGCGAAGCTTCTTCGTATCAATATTAAGGCGTTTGCAAATTCCTCTTACGATATTTTTCTGGTCGTCTGAATCGTATATTGTAAAATTGTTATCATAGCCTAATCTGTCGATATATCTATGTAAAATTCTGACACATGAGGAGTGAAATGTAGATACCCATACACTCTCTGAACCATATTCAACTAACTTATCCACTCTTTCTCTCATCTCAGCAGCAGCCTTGTTAGTAAAAGTGATTGCCATTATATTATAAGGATTAACCTGTTCCTCTTCAATAAGATAAGCAATCCTGTGCGTCAAAACTCTCGTCTTTCCGGAGCCTGCACCTGCCAATATAAGAAGTGGTCCATCAGTATAAAAAACGGCCTCTTTTTGTTCTGTATTTAAAGAATCATAAATACTCATTTTTATCTGATACTCCTATAACTTTTGTCCGCAGTTGGAGCAGAAATTAGCTCCGTTAGTTTTCTGACCGCAATTCGGGCAGAAATTAGGAATACCTGCAGCATTTGCATTTCCTGATGTATTTGCCATGTTCATATTCTGCTGATTTGCAGACATATTGTTATTCATTTGATTATTCATTTGATTATTCATTTGATTATTCATTTGATTAACCATCTGCTGTCCCATCATCATACCCATCTGCATTGATGCCATATCTACAGCCGCAGAACCTCCATGACCGTTTGCCATAGAATCTGTCATTGCCATCTGTTGGTATCTTGCCATGTCTCCGACCATTGACTGGGATGCGGCTTTAGTCGCCATCTTCTGGACTTCTTCAGGATAAGATACACTTGATATAACAAATTCTGTAATTCCAATACCAATCTTAAACATTTCCATATCAAGGTCTTCTTTTATGCCTTTTGAAATCTCAAATGCATTTGCCTGAAGATTAAACATGTCTTTACCTTCTTTTGAAATCCATTTCATAAGAAGCTGGTCAAGATATGAAACGACTCTCTGCTTCACATCATCTATTGTAAACATCTGCTTTACTCCGGCAACTTTTTCAATTAACTTGTCATAATCCGCAACCTTACAGCAGAATGTTCCAAACGCCCTGATTGGCAGACCACCCGGTAAATTAGGTGCCGGGATATTTATAACATTTTTGGTTCCCCATTTTACGGTTATTTCCTTAGTATTGATAAACAATACTTCTGCTCTCATTCCACTGTTGAAACCAAATTTAAAACCTTTTAAAGAAGAAAGGAACGGAACTATCTCTGACTCAATATCAAAACTACCTTCATCTTTAAAAACGCCTTCAACTTTTCCGTTGAACATAAAAACTGCATCCTGTCCCTGACGGATAATAAGCTTGCTTCCCTTTTTAATTTCCTGATTAGTCCATTTCCAGAAAAGCACATCATCTCTGTATTCCTGCCATTCAACAACATTCGCAAGCTGTCCACCAAACAAACCCATAAGGTAAATCCTCCTTTTCTAAAATTATTTACCTAACTGTGCCTTCAAAGCTGCAAGCTCATCATCTACAGCAGGAGCTGATGACATAGTATCATATTTTGCTGCAAGAGAATCAACTGAATCATCCTTTGGTGCATTAAGCTCTGACATTGCATTAGCCTCATCAAGCATGCGGTCTGCCTTAGCTTCCATTCTTGAAAATGCATCAAGATTGCCCTTTGCTCCAGCAACAGAAGCGCCAATTTTGTTGATAGTCTGCTGAGTCTTAGCCATTTTGACTTTAGCTTTAATTGCATCTCTTCTACTATTAAGCTCAGCAATATCACCGACAAGCTTATCATGCATCTGTCTCATCTGCTCAGCATTAGCTTTAGCCTGATTATATGCTGTCTGATATACTTCTAAATTTCTGCCAAGTTCCTGTTTCTTAGCAAGAAACTGCTTTGCATCATCATCATTTCCAGCCATCACTGCTTTTTCAGCATAAGACTGCATTTTATTTATTTCTTCCTGACATTCATCTAACTGTCTCTTTGTTCTTGTCTCTTCTGCCATCACAGAAGCTGTCTCAGCTTTAACCTTTCCCAAGTCACTTTCCAGATTTCTTAAATACTGGTCTATCATCTTCTCCGGGTCCTCTGCCTTATCAAGTAAAGCATTAATGTTTGATGACATAATGTCCTTAAATCTCTGTAATATTCCTGCCATTTGAAACTCCTCCTGTTTAATTAATATCACTGTTTACTATGTAAATCTCTTTCTATATAGTATCTCACAAAATGACTAAAATGTCACTAAAAAAAACGATTAATAATAAAAATTGATACAATTTTCACATTTTTACTTGATAAGTAGTTTTAAATACTGTATTATGTAGATAAGATTACGAATTAGATTTCTATACCGAAACGAGGTTAATTATGATAAAAACAGACCAGCTGATAGAACATATAATAAAAG
>CAJJNI010000172.1 GCA_905193085.1 uncultured Lachnospiraceae bacterium
CTACTTTCAATAACATTCTACACACCTTTTATGAAACGTTGATGAAATATAATTTTTTAATTTTCCAAACTATGGTATAATAATATAAGTATTAGAGCATGAAGGCTTACAGACCTTATTCTTCTCATCATTTGCATCCGCCAACACAAGATAATACTTGTCTCCATACTTATATTCTCTTGATTTCAAAGTAAACTTCTTGCTTTCATGGTGTCTGTGACTTTCCCTGTCTGGATAAAATCAAAGTATGTGATAAGATTCGTCACCTTACGGGTAATAGATGTCAGAACAACATCCACATAATCGTATGCCACGCCTCTGGTATTCGTTTAGTCTCTGCACAAATTACATCTATTCAATCATGAATCATCTGAATAAATCCTTCCATCTGCTTTATACTCTTTCTGACAGACAATTCATCAAATGGGTTTATGGCAAGTTCTGTGTTTCCTCTATGAGCATCGCAAGTTGTATCCTCTGGATTTACACCTTTGGTCAGACTATTGCCATAACATACACCAAGCATCCATTTAAAATCTAAAGTTGCCTTCTTATCATGCTCAAAAAAGAGCTTATCTGTATTCATAATTGCAATCAGTGCCAGCAGCTTTGCATTCTCATTATCCACTTTAACCAAAAGCTCTACTGCTCCATCAGGCAATGACGAAAGCCGATTATAGACATAATTGAATGTTCTCCGTAATCTGGTCTCATTTCTAAGCTGATAAAGATTCTCACCAATCACCTTATCCTTTATTTCATCCTTCGACATACCTGCTGCCATAAGTTCTGCTGTCTGTTTCGTCTCTACAAATGCAAATACCTGAGACACCATGCCTGCACTATAGTCCATTGTTTCCACCATCCTTATTCTTTTCATAGTGGATAATATCACCAAAATCACAGTCTAATTCATCACAGATTTTTTCCAAAATATTCATTGAGACTTTCTCGCCCTTTGTCATTCTTGCTATCGTACTGCTGCTTATTCTGAGATTATTAATTAAATCCACTTTTTTCATATTTTTATCAATTAATAGCTTCCACAATCCGCTATACGACACTGACATATACACTACCTCTTTGTTTTCTTAATCACCATCTATATAGCTTTTATCGTATGATTTATCTATATGACTCCTTAGGATAATTATTTTACCATATACACACCGTTTCATCAACCAAATTATAAATGATTACTTCGATTTGTCCAATGTCATCTTTATCACCAAACCTTTTGAGTATCTCCATTAGTTCATCATCTTTCGCAAAATATTTATAATCAATAATATAGAATGACCTTAAACATTAGAATCGCCTTCTTTTATAAAATCGCTAAACAAACCTTTTCCATTGAATGCATCAGGAGAAAACAAGCCTTCTGGATGATTTTCTTCAGTTACACAAGTAATAGTTGTGCCAGACTCATACACCTTCTTATCTATGGTCACAGGCTTGCTACCTATATTATTTACAACCAATCACCCTGCTCAACAACATCCTTCCAGCCTGTGACAGCTTGCTACCTATATTATTTACAACCAATCTTTTGATTGAATCGCTCATATGGTATGTGTTTACCTGACCACCGCAAAATGCATAATGCCTGAAATCAACTACACCCGATAAACAATATAAATATGAATCCACAAACATACCTGAATGCAATCTGCTACTTATGCGATGAACACCATCCAAATATTTAAAATGAACACTAATAATGCCTCCAGCACCTAATTCAAGGTATAAGTCACCACTTAAAAGTTCACTCTCTAATTTGGTAACAAGATAACTTTCTTTTTCATGAGCTAATTTTATTGCTTCATCTACAACAAATGAAAAAACATTCATACGCTCCAGATTATCTTTAGAAAATTCAGCAAATCTCGCACTAATCCTTATATCCTCGAATGAACAAAGGTATTCACTGCCAGACATTGTATGGAAAATGAAAGCCTTGTTTGCTTCGTCAACCTCAACAGTATCAATCATAGATGTAATAACAAATGTACCAGCTAGGAATCTTTCATCATCACTTATAATAAATCCATTTAACACAAAATTTTCTAACATTTCTTCAATGCTCCATTTTGTCAACTTTGTCATACTTAAATCCTCCTTATATTAAATAACTTGATGTTTTTGCCAAAGCATCCTCTACCTGTTTAGGCTGAATACCCAAATACCTTTGCGTGGTAGCTACACTTTTATAAAACTTGAAGCTTCTAAGTAAGACCGAACCAGATATGTGATAGAAAGCTGCTATGCCAAGTAGAATTAATATGCATGCCAAGTAAATGGACAAGTAAAGGAAAGTAACATATAAAATAAGGGCTATTACATCAAATCACTTCGATGTAATAGCCCTCAAAAGCCCGTTTTTATAGGACTTTATACGTTTTGATTAGAATTTGCCAGCCTTAGCTGCTTCCTCGATAGCTACGGCAACTGCCACAGTCATGCCGACCATAGGGTTGTTACCTGCACCGATTAAGCCCATCATTTCTACATGAGCCGGTACAGAAGAAGAACCTGCGAACTGTGCGTCAGAGTGCATACGTCCCATAGTATCTGTCATACCATAAGAAGCAGGACCTGCTGCCATGTTATCCGGATGAAGTGTACGTCCTGTACCACCGCCTGATGCTACGGAGAAGTACTTCTTACCCATTTCGATACATTCTTTCTTGTAAGTACCTGCTACCGGATGCTGGAATCTGGTAGGATTTGTTGAGTTACCTGTGATAGATACATCAACTTTTTCCTTATGCATGATAGCAACACCTTCTGTTACATCATTTGCACCATAACAGTTTACTTTTGCACGAAGACCTTCGGAATAAGACTTTCTGAAGATTTCTTTTACTTCGCCTGTCTTGTAGTCCATCTCTGTCTCTACATATGTGAATCCGTTAATTCTTGAGATAATCTGAGCTGCATCTTTTCCAAGACCGTTTAAGATAACTCTTAAAGGTTTTTTACGAACTTTGTTTGCCTTCTCAGCGATACCGATCGCACCTTCTGCTGCTGCAAATGACTCATGTCCTGCAAGGAAACAGAAACAATCTGTTTCTTCTTCCAGTAACATCTTACCAAGGTTACCATGTCCAAGACCTACTTTTCTCTGGTCAGCTACTGAACCAGGGATACAGAAAGCCTGAAGACCTTCACCGATTGCTGCTGCAGCATCTGCCGCTCTCTTGCAGTCCTTCTTGATTGCGATTGCTGCACCTGTAATGTATGCCCAACAGGCGTTTTCAAAACAGATTGGCTGGATACCTTTGATCATGTCATAAACATTAAGACCGGCATCCTTTGTAATCTTTTCAGCTTCTTCGAGAGAAGCGATTCCATAGCTATTTAAAACAGAATTGATTTTGTCAATTCTTCTTTCATATGATTCAAATAAAGCCATTATTAGTTTCCTCCTTACTTAACCTCTGCGTCTGTTCTAGGATCGATAATCTTCACTGCATCAGCAACTCTTCCGTACTGACCGCTTGCCTTTTCATAAGCTGTAGCAGGATCATCACCCTTCTTGATAAAGTCTGTCATCTTACCAAGACTTACGAACTTATAACCGATGATCTGGTCATCAGCATCAAGTGCAATACCTGTCACATAACCTTCAGCCATTTCAAGGTAACGAGGTCCTTTCTGAAGTGTACCATACATAGTACCAACCTGTGAACGAAGACCTTTTCCTAAATCTTCAAGACCTGCACCAACCGGAAGACCTTCTTCTGAGAATGCAGACTGTGTACGTCCGTAAACGATCTGTAAGAACAGTTCTCTCATAGCTGTGTTAATTGCATCACAGACAAGATCTGTATTTAATGCTTCCATAACAGTTAAGCCCGGAAGGATTTCTGCTGCCATAGCTGCTGAATGAGTCATACCTGAACATCCAATGGTTTCTACCAGTGCTTCCTGAATGATACCTTCCTTAACATTCAGTGTCAGCTTACAGGCACCCTGCTGAGGAGCACACCAGCCTACACCATGTGTAAGACCTGAGATATCCTTTACTTCTTTGTTTTTAACCCATTTTCCTTCTGTAGGAACTGGAGCAGCGCCATGATGAACGCCCTGTGCCACTGGACACATATTTTCTACTTCCTGTGAAATAATCATTTTGAATCTCCTTTCAAATAAAAGTTTTTCTCACTCTGACATTTTCTCATAAATTCAAAAAATAGTCTACCCATTTTTTGTATTTTTTTGTAAATAATATTTTAAAATTATGTTTTTCTGTCGAAATCATTTCTTCACATTTGAATTATCTTACACGGTTTCCGCAATGCGGGCAGATCGTTTCCCCTGCCTCCACGGCAGAACCGCAGTTCAGACAGATTGTTCCGCTGTCATGCTCATGGTAAGTTCCATTCAGGTTATACCCCTGTTTTTCTTCCTCATTCTTATTTTGAGGGTGTATATTCATATCTACCGGCTGGTTCTTCTCGCCATTTGCGGAACGCACAACCATAATAATCGCCACGGCAATAATTCCATAAAACCCAAACAGTCCAAGCCACATAAAATGTGGGGACATTCCTGCCGAAGCTGCCATTGTCCTGCATATCACAATCATAATGCCGGTCACACCAAGCAGTCCGAATAAGATATATTTTTTCGGAAGCTTTGAAGCTCTTGTAATAAGAAAGCATACAAGCAGGCTGACAAGAATCATCCCTGCGAAATATAAATAGAACATTTTCATAATCTGCGGATTATTCATAAGTTCAAAAATTTTCTGTACATATTCTTCTGAAGTCATGTCTGATTCACCTCCATATCTCTACTATCTTACTACAAAAAATCAAATTTAACAATATACATTTTTCTTTCCTTGTGTTATAATCAGAAAATAAAAAAGAAAATATCAGCAATCGATTCATATATCTGGGAGGTACTTATGTTTTTTAGGAGTTCAAAGAAAAAATCTCAAAAGAAATTAGACGAGTTATGTACGCAGGCGGATATTTTTATTCAGGTTCATTTTGTCCGCGAACGCAATGGGGAACGTTATAAATTCAAGACCCTGTCTTTAAAGGATAATCCGGAGTGGACTGCCTTGGAAGAATTGTTAGCGGAAAATGGAAATCCGGAAAGTTTTTCGGATACCTGCCAGCTTTTTCTTCGCAGAACAGGAACGGATGAGAATATTATTGCAGACCGGGCAGGCCTTGAAAATGGTTATTTTACAAAATTGCAAAACACTGATTCTTACAGACCATCGAAGCAGGAAACAGTTCTTTTATGTCTTGCCATGTGTCTGAATATAGAAGAGGCGAAAGTATTATTAAAGTCTGCCGGATTTTCCAGCCATTGTTCTTTTACAATCAGATTTCCTCCTGTTTCACCGGAT
>CAJJNI010000173.1 GCA_905193085.1 uncultured Lachnospiraceae bacterium
ATTTGATACAAAACTGTAAAAATTCTAAAAAAGTGTTATAATTGATGTGAAAGAAAAATAAGTGCTGCAAAGCAGAAATTTATTTTTATTTAAGTAATAATTCAAAGGAGGAAGTTTATGAAGTATTTAGCAGAATTTTGTGGTTGTATGGTGTTTTTATTGGGGGGATATGCTTATATGAGCAATATAACCCTTAAAAAGACACTGATTGGAAAGTTAAACTACATAGAACTTGTAGCAGCATGGGGTCTTGCCGTAGGGCTTGGACTTACAATTGCTGCCTCTATGTCTGGTCCGGCATATTTAAATCCGGGTGTTGTGCTTGGAAATGTAATATGGAATGGTCTTGATATTAAAGAGGCACTCATATTTTTACTGATGGAATTTTTAGCGGCAGGCGCATCAGTGTTAATATGTGTTATATTTTTCTGGGATTCATTTAAAGCTTCAAAAGATATACCCAAAAGAGGAATTTTTTCTGCTTATCCAGTAGAAAAAAACATGGTTTTAAATTTTATCCAGGAAGTAATTGCTACATTTTTGTTTTTGTTCCTGGTATTTATCGGGATTATTTATGCACAGAATGCAATTGTAATCGGATTTATCGGTTTTGCTGCAGTAGCCCTGCTTGCATTGTCATTTAATTCAACAGGCTTCAGCATGAATGCAATGCGTTCGTTTTTCAGCAGCATCTGGTTTGCAATATTGCCAATTCCAAATAAAGACGGAGAAAAAGTTGACTGGGCATATCAGATAATTGTAAATCTTATAGGTTCATCAATCGGTGGAATCTTAGCAGTAATTGCAACAACAGAGATTATATCTCACCTGTGATGCATATAAAATATTTAATTGCAGATAATACATATAAAAAATGGAAGGAATTTTTTATATGTCAGAATTAAATAACGAAAACAACAATGCATCAGATGAAAAAAACATACAATGTATAATAGAAGGTGGTAATAACGGACAGAAAATACATTTGCTTACTATTATAGGTGAAGTTGAAGGTCATGAAAAGCTTCCGTCAAATAATAAAAGCACAAAGTATGAAACAGTTCTGCCAACACTTGCTTTTATAGAAGAAAATAATGATGTAGACGGTGTCCTTGTTCTGATAAATACGGTAGGCGGTGATGTGGAGAGCGGTCTTGCGATAGCAGAGATGATTTCCTCATTAAGTAAGCCTGCCGTATCGCTTGTTTTAGGAGGAAGCCACTCAATCGGTGTACCGCTTGCGGTATCAACAGACTATTCTTTTATTGTGCCAAGTGCAACAATGATGATACACCCTGTGCGCATAAACGGTCTTGTTATAGGTGTAAATCAGACTTATAGAATGATGGAGCGCACACAGGAGAGAATAGTTCAGTTTGTTGCCGAACACTCTAAAATAGAAAAAGAAAGAATAGAAAAGCTTATGCTTGATACTTCGCAGCTTGTAAAAGATGTCGGAACAATACTCTGCGGAAAAGAGGCTGTCGATGAAGGCCTGATAGATGAAGTCGGTGGAATAGATGCTGCGGTAAAGAAGCTTCATGAGTTAATAGAAAAAAATAATAAATAATAATTTTCAATATGCATTGTCAAATAAAGGTATTTTTGTTAAAATAAAAAAGTAAGTGACTAACCAACTATTTAGGAGGACATTTTAATGAAAAAACTGGCAATTGATGAAGAGTTGAAGAACAATGCATATCCGGGAAGAGGAATTATAATTGGAAAATCAGCTAACGGAAAATATGCAGTTACAGCTTATTTTATTATGGGAAGAAGTGTAAACAGCAGGAATCGTGTGTTTGTTGAAGACGGTGAAGGAATCCGTACACAGGCATATGACCCGTCAAAACTTACAGACCCAAGTCTTATAATTTATGCACCTGTCAGAGTTCTTGACAATAAGACAATTGTAACAAATGGTGACCAGACAGATACAGTTTATGATTTGATGAAGAAAGGCCAGACATTTGAACAGTCATTAAGAACAAGAGAATTTGAGCCTGACGGACCTAATTATACTCCTAGGATTTCAGGAATAATTGAATTAAAGGAAGGCGGATTTGATTACTCAATGTCAATATTAAAGAGTAATAATGGTAATCCTGATGCATGTAACCGTTATACTTTCTCTTATGAAAATCCGGTTGCCGGTGAAGGTCATTTTATTCATACCTATATGCAGGACGGAAATCCACTCCCAAGTTTTGAAGGAGAACCAAAACTTATCGGTATTCCTGATGATATGGGTAAGTTTGCTGATACTTTATGGACAAGTCTTAATGAAGATAATAAAGTTTCATTATTTGTAAGATATATTGATTTGGAAAATGGCAAAGTTAATTCTAAAATAATAAACAAGAACTAAAGGAGAACCAATGATGAAAGAACTTGAATTAAAGTATGGATGTAATCCTAATCAGAAACCATCTAGAATATATATGAATGAAGGAGAATTGCCTATAGAAGTGCTTAACGGTAAGCCTGGCTATATTAATTTCCTTGACGCTTTTAACGGCTGGCAGCTTGTAAGCGAATTAAAGAAAGCTACAGGACTTCCTGCTGCAACTTCATTTAAACATGTTTCACCTGCAGGTGCAGCGGTTGGACTTAAGCTTACAGAACTTGAGAAGAAAATTTACTGGGTTGATGATTTGGGAGAATTATCACCACTTGCAAGTGCGTATGCAAGAGCAAGAGGTGCTGACAGAATGTCATCATTTGGTGATTTCATTTCTTTATCAGATGTATGTGATGCAGATACAGCCCGTTTAATTAAAAGAGAAGTATCTGATGGTGTTATTGCACCAGGATATGAACCTGAAGCTTTGGAAATTTTAAAAGCCAAGAAAAAAGGTAATTACAATATAATTAAAATAGATGAATCTTATGTTCCTGCTCCTGTAGAACATAAAGAAGTATTTGGTGTGACATTTGAACAGGGAAGAAATGAACTTGTTATCGATAAAGATTTCCTTTCAAATATGGTTACAGAAAATAAAGAAATTCCACAGGAGGCAAAGATTGATTTAATTATTGCGCTTATCACTCTTAAGTATACACAGTCAAATTCAGTATGCTATGCCAAAGGCGGTCAGGCAATCGGAATTGGTGCAGGACAGCAGTCAAGAATTCACTGTACAAGACTTGCAGGAAACAAGGCAGACAACTGGTTCCTCCGCCAGAATGAGAAGGTTTTAAATCTTCCATTCCTTGATTCAATCAAGAGAGCTGACAGAGACAATGCAATAGATGTATATATAAGTGATGATTATATGGATGTTCTTGCTGACGGCGAATGGCAGAAGACATTTAAGACTAAGCCGGAAGTGTTTACAAGAGAAGAGAGAAGAGCATGGCTTGATAAGATGAAGGGTGTTGCGTTAGCTTCTGATGCCTTTTTCCCATTTGGTGATAATATTGAAAGAGCACACAGAAGCGGTGTGGAATATATTGCACAGCCGGGTGGTTCAATTCGTGATGACAATGTAATTGAGACATGTAATAAATATAATATTGCAATGTGCTTTACAGGAATAAGACTTTTCCATCACTAAAATTAATAAAAATATATAATCAGGAATACCCCTTTTAAAATTCGCATATAGTGTAGTAGCGAAAAGTAAAAAGGGGTATTCTTATGAACATTTATAAAGATATTGAAGAAAGGATGAATGGCGAGATTTATATTGGTGTTGTAGGTCCGGTACGCACGGGAAAATCTACATTCATCAAACGATTTATGGAACAGTTAGTTATACCTAATATGCAGGACGAATATGCAAAAGAGAGGACAAAAGACGAATTACCTTTGTCGGCAGATGGGAAAATGGTAACGACTACTGAGCCTAAATTTATTCCTAAAGATGAGGCCGTTATTACTATCGGAGATGATGTAAAGCTTGCAGTAAGGCTGATTGACTGTGTCGGTTTTATGGTAAAAGGGGCATTTTCAGGAGAAGATGCAGACACAGAGAGAATGGTTAAAACTCCGTGGCAGAATGAAGAAATGTCATTTTCAAAAGCCGCGGAGATTGGAACTAAAAAGGTAATAAGTGAACACGCCGGAATTGGAATTGTAGTTACAACAGATGGAAGTATTGGTGCATTAGACAGGGAAAATTATGTTGAGGCTGAAGAAAAGACAGTAAGTGAGCTTGAAAAACATGGCAAACCGTACATAATTCTTCTGAATACGCAAAACCCATATGCACAGAATGCAAAAGAAATGACACAGGAGCTTGAGGCTAAATATAATAAGCCTGTAATAGCAGTCAACTGCATGCAGTTAAAGAAGGAAGATATACATAGAATTTTAGAAGAAATATTGTACGAATTTCCGTTGGAAAAACTGGAATTTTTTATGCCTAAATGGATAGAAATGATGTCTAGGACACACCCGCTTAAAGCGGCAATAATAGATTATGCAAGACAGCTTATGCAGAAAATTACAACAATCCGTCAGGCAAATAAAGATAATCTTGATATAGAAAATGAATATATAGAGCAGTCAAAAATTGACAAAATAGATTTGTCTAAAGGCTGTGTGAAAATAAGCCTTGATGTTGATGATTCATATTATTATGAAATGTTAAGTGATATGACAGGAATGGACATTAAGAGCGAATACGATTTGATTTTTAATATGAGACAGTTGTCGGATATGAAAAAAGAATATGAAAAAGTTGAAGATGCGATTACTTCTGTCCACCAGAAAGGTTACGGTGTTGTAACTCCGGCTAAAGAAGAAATAAAATTAGAAGACCCTGTAGTAATAAGACATGGCAATAAATTCGGAGTAAAAATTAAGGCGCTCAGTCCTTCAATTCATTTTATAAGAGCAAATATAGAGACTGAAATAGCGCCGATTGTCGGAAGTGAGCAGCAGGCAGAAGATTTGATAACTTATATAAAAGAAAACAGCAAAACAAAAGAAGGTATCTGGAATACAAATATTTTTGGAAAATCCATAGAGCAGCTTGTTGAAGACGGAATTAAAAATAAAATTGCTGCAATGGGTGATGAAAGTCAGATTAAATTACAGGATACCATGCAGAAAATTGTTAATGACAGTAATGGTGGCATTGTCTGTATTATTATATAATGCCACATTTAAAGGTCAAAAGATATTCGTGAATGTGCGATGAAGCTTTTGACCATATATAAATACGATAAAGGAGAAAGAAACATGTTATATACATTTCCGGATTATTATGAAAAATTTAAATGTATTGGCACAGACTGCCCTGATACATGTTGTGCATGCTGGGAGATAGTGGCTGATGATAAATCATTGAAAAATTATATTAAGTACAGAGGCCTATTTTGACGCTTGTGATGCTGGGCGTAAGCGGTGC
>CAJJNI010000174.1 GCA_905193085.1 uncultured Lachnospiraceae bacterium
CCGACAGGAAATGCAACAGGAAGTCCGACAGCCGAAGAGACAAAAAGTCCGACAGCCGAAGAGACAAAAAGTCCGACAGGAAATGCAACAGGAAGTCCGACAGCAGAAGAGACAAAAAGTCCGACAGGAAGTGTGACACAGAGTCCTTCTGGTATAGCAACAGATACCCCTGTCCTGCCAACACAGACTCCTGATTATGCAACACATGTACATAGTTTCAGAGAGACTGTTGTTGAAGGTAACTGCATAACTAAAACAAAGAGAATTTTTACATGCGTAGAGTGTGGTTATACATGGTCTGAGGAAACCAATTATGGCGATCATGTATATGATGAAGTTGAAGAAGCTCCGACATGTGAGTTGTATGGAAGAACTGTATACACCTGCAGGCTTTGTGGAAAGCAGACATGGAAATGGCTGAATGACAAGCTTCCAACAGGTCATCAGGCTGATGAAAATAAATATACGATTGAAGAGAGTATAAGAACTGCAAAATATACATTTTATTGTGCTAAGTGTTCTGATGATATAGATGTATTGTATTTTTCATGCGGAACACGGTCTACGGCAGATGCAACTAACACAGCCGCACCTGTATCTTTTGAAAACTTTAACAGGGCATACATTGTCGATAAAGATATTTACCTTCTGCCGGGAGAAAAGTTTGGTGTAAGTGGAAAAGCAGACAATGACGATAAAATATCGTTTTTTGTTGAAGGAGCAAATGCTGTGTCCGGTGATTCTGTTTATTCAGATGGGATAACATCAATTTATGAATTTACTGAAGATGGTGAAACTTATCAGTACATAACAGGAGAAAAATATGGAACAAGTACACTTGTCGCAAAAGACATTACAACAGGAAACGAAATTGCACGATTTACTGTACATGTAAACAGAACATTTGTTGAAGCTGGCAAGGAATTTATAAAGTTATTTGCCGGTAATGCTACACCGGAAAATGATACACAGTTGTATAATAAATCACAGGAAATATTAGCTGATTTGAAGAAAAATTACTATGATACTGATGCACAGATACCGTATGTTGCAGCAAAAGTAATTACCGAAATGAACTTTAGTGATAGTACAACTGACTATGAGAAGCTGCAGAAATTTGCGGCATGGTTAAAAAATAATGTCTCATATGGAACTGCACCGGGTGAAGATGGACAGCATGTTTCAGAAGTTTTAATGGGAGAGCATAAATCATATTGTGCCGGATATGCAAAGACATTCCAGTATTTCTGTGAATTGGTGGATATTCCTGTATATCATGTAAGTGGATATGTGCAGAATGGCGGTCCACATGCATGGGATATGGTATATATTGATTCAGGTAACGGACTTGGAAAACAGTGGTATTATGCAGATCCGACAAATGATAGTTATGACTACAGCAAGCCGGTTTCGCAATGGGTAGAAGAAGGCAGTAAGAGCGGTATTGATTATGATAAATATTCATGGCGGTCAAATGGTTCATGGTGTTTTGGAACAAGCTGGTTTACTGCGGCAAATAGTATTTATGGAAGCTGGTCAGCCAATGTACTTGAAGATGGCGATAATTATGTACACCCGGTAACAGGAGAAAGCTGTCGTTAGACATAAAATGTGTATTTGTACTGATATTTGTTTTTGATTTTCGTTCTGATATTTGTTTTGAAACGAAAATTTATATGGAAAAAACTGTACCCTTGTAGTATAATAATAATATATTGAAAGATGAAAATACTGAAGGGAAGGATACATATTAAAAATATAAAAGGTATAGGTCCTGCATTTTTTAAATGGGGAAGTGATAACAGAAATTCAATTTTTGTTGTAATGTGTGCTTTGATGCATTTATTGTATTTTATAATGTTTACAATAATAAAAGTTTATCCATTGTCAGGTTTAAATATAGTGAGCATGTCATTTTACATATATTTGTTTTTCAGTAAAAAAATTTATTCGCAGAAGGCAATGGCCGCCTGTTATTTGGAAATTCTGTTATTTGTTTTGCTTAGTACGGTTTGTATTCATGGATTGGGTGGTTTTGTAATACTTGATATAGGAATGATAGCGGCTATTTTTTATCTTACTCCTGATTTTAAGGTGCCAAGGCTCATAATGCAGGTGTTTGGACTTATAATGGCTATTGTGACAATAATAGCAGGAAGATGGCATTTCGTAGTATTTCCGAGTACATTAGACAGAGTTATAGGTTATGATTTGTATATTATAATATTTAATATATGTATTACATCTTTGATGCTTATATTTGCTACCCATTTATACACATATGAGCTTAGAAAAGCACAGGTTGAAGCAGATTTTAATGTAAATCATGATTATCTTACCGGATTATATAACAGGAGATATTTTCATCAGTTTATTAAACTTCCGGGAATGGCGGACAAGCCATATATAGTAGTTATGGGAGACATTGATAATTTTAAGAAAATCAATGATGTATATGGGCACGATATAGGTGATGAAGTTCTTGAGAATATAAGCAGATGTTTTCAGAAATCTGTCAGAAAGACCGACATGGCAGTAAGATGGGGTGGCGAAGAATTTTTAATATTCTTTCCAAATACTACTATGGATAAAGAATGTATGATAATGGAGCGTATACAAAACAGCATAAGAAGCCTTGTTATTCCTACAAAGAAAGGTGATTTGTCTGTTACAATGACATTTGGGGTAGCAGATAAGAAGAACTACAGGAATTATGAAGATGTTATTAAAGTAGCAGATTTAAGAATGTATTATGGAAAAAGAAACGGAAAGAACTGCGTAGTAAGTAAAGACGATAAATAAGAAAAAAAGGCACTCACCAATTGTTTTGGGAGTGCCTTTTATGTTACTATACGTTCTTTTTTTTAACCATTCGTTTAACTGCCTTGTAAAGCTCATTTATAATTATTACTGTAATTGATGTAAGTACCATCTTGCCCCACAATGCGGCTGAAAGTGGAATTGTTTCAAATACTGCGGCACCAAACTGTGTAATTATAAATTGGAGAACGAGTACGAGTAAAAATATTCCAAGCATAAGTTTGTTGCGAAGAAGATTTTTAAACATAGGTGTGTCATCTAATTCACGACAGTTAAATGCATTAAATAACTGGAAAAGTACAAAAAGTGTAAATAATACTGTTGCTTCCTGTTCTGGTGCGGCACCGAGGAAGTTTGTGAAATGCTGAAGCATAAATATAATGGAAATAAAAATACCATTTAAGAAAATGCGTAAAAGCATGTGCTTTGATATAATGCTTTCATTTCGTTTTGTTGGCGGGTGTTTTAACAAATCATCACGGATTGGTTCAAGACCGAGTGTAAGTGCCGGAGGACCGTCCATGATAATGTTAATCCATAACAGTTCAAGTGCTGTAAATGGTGCGGCAAATCCCGCAAAAATTGAACAGATAACAACTATAACGGAAGAAACATTAACGGTAAGCTGGAACTGAATGAATCGTTTAAAGTTTTCATAAATTGCACGACCCCACTGAACAGCTTTTATGATTGTAGTAAATGAGTCATCAAGTAAAACCATATCACTTGCTTCTTTTGTAACTTCTGTACCTGCTATACCCATTGCAATACCGACGTCGGCATTTTTGATAGCAGGAGCGTCGTTAATACCGTCACCTGTAACTGCGACAACATTTCCTTCTTGTTTTAATAATTTAACGATTCGCATCTTAATTAAAGGAGTGCTTCTTGCGATAACCTGGATTTTTTTGAGTGCTTCCTTAAGCTCTTCGTCACTCATTTTCTCAATATCACTGGCTTCAACTGCAATATGGTTTTCGTCTAACATGTGAAGCTCATTTGCAATAGCGCGTGCTGTACGGATATTATCCCCTGTAAGCATTTTAACTTCGATTCCTGCACGAAGACAATCTTTAATTGCAGAGTAAACATCAGGACTTAACGGGTCAGAAATAACTACAAAACCGTCAAATAAAAGGTCCTGCTCGACAACAGACTGTTCTTCATCATTGTAAGAAGAAAGTTCTTTATGTGCAAATGCAAGAAGACGTCCGGCATTGTTCTGGAAATCTTCCATAAGCTTAGTAATTTTTTTTGTCTCTTCTGCTGAAACATTATTACAAAGAGAAAGAATTTTTTCAGGATTACCCTTTGTGTATAACATAAGTTTTCCATTCTCATTAACAATTGTGCTCATGTCTTTGTTCTGTGAAGAGAATGGGAAAATTCGTACAATATCTGCCGATGCACGAAGCTTCTGATAATCAGTGCCGCATGTATGGGCGGCAACAAGCAATGAACATTCAGTTGGATTGCCGATGAAAGACCAGTTACAGTCTTCCATAGTAATGTTTGCATTACTGTTTATACAATAATTGTTTAAAAGAACCGGGTTATTTAAATCCTCAGGTTCAATTAAATTTCCATTAGTATAAATTTTCTGCACGGTCATCTTGTTTTCAGTAAGAGTACCTGTTTTATCGGAACAGATTATATTAATACAGCCGATTGTTTCACAGGCAATCATTTTTTTGACAAGTGCATTTTCGCGGGACATTTTTATAATATTAAGTGCAAGTGAAACCGCAACAATAGTAGGAAGTCCTTCCGGAACTGCGGCAACGATAAGCACGATACTTGTTATAAATGCATCAGATATAGTATTAAGGCTTACCTGGTTTCTCATAATAAACTGGATAACTTCTACAATGAAAACAAATGCGGCAGCAGAAGTACCCATTATAGTGATTGTTTTTCCAAGTCTGTCAAGTTTTTCCTGAAGCGGTGTTGTGGTTTTTTCAATTGATGATAATTCCTGGGCAATCTGTCCAAATTCAGTATCGTTACCAACACCTGTAACAAGTAGTTTTCCATTACCGCCTGAAACAAAACAGCCGGAATAAAGCATGTTTTTTCTGTCGGCAACAGGAGTGTCTTTAGTGCAGATAAATGAGGCATCTTTTTCAACAGGAAGACTTTCGCCAGTTAAGGCTGATTCATCAACACTTAAATCATTGCTTGATAAAAGGTGTCCGTCGGCGATAATTTTATCACCTGTTTCAACGAGAAGAATGTCACCTGCAACAATATCGCACTGTGGCACAAGCTGAGGTTCACCATTTCGTATAACCTTAATCTGAGTATCTTCGTTAATTTTATTAAGCGCTTCAAAAGCTTTTGCACTTTTACCTTCAGTAATGATTGTGATTACTACAGAAAGCGTGATAGCCGCGAAGATTCCGGCACATTCGAGGAAATTGTACTCTCCTCCTGTAAAATATCTTGTAATATTTACTGCCAATGTTATAATAGCTGCAAAAATAAGCATAACAAGCATTGGCTCTGTTGAAGCGTCCCAGATACGTTTTAGCAG
>CAJJNI010000175.1 GCA_905193085.1 uncultured Lachnospiraceae bacterium
AAGAAACTTCCACATAGCATTTTCATCATTAGCTACACTGAATGTCTTTGCCTGTTTTCCCATCATACTCTGAACAATGTTAACAAGACTCTGTTTTCTTGAATCTAAATCAGCCTTTAACTGATTTACCAAAGCTTTTCTGTCTTCTGCAGACATTTTATTTATTGTATATAAAGAACCTTTTGTTGATGAATCTGATGATTTTTCGTAAACAGCGGCTTTATCATCTGTAGTCTGTGTAGTTTCCTTCTGCTTTGAACTTGTAGTTGCTGCATATGTTTCACTATAATTTCCTGTATTTGCTGAAACTGAATTTACGCTCATGTTCATACTCCCTTTCTTGTGTAGTCAGACAACATTTTTATCTTTCATATATATAATTGGTGTTCTTCACTACATTAACAATTATTGTTCACTTAATTACTTTGTTTTCATAATATTTATCGGTATATTTTTAAAATAATTAACCTTTTTTTCAGTAAAAAAAACTATTATGAACGCGCTTCGTCAGGTTCTCATACAGAAACAGACTTTAGTTGATTGCTAATAAAAATAAAATCATTTTTCTATTTAATTTCAGTAGCACTGAAATATACTTTTCCATCAAAAGCTCCTCCATGAGCATCTAACAATTCTCTGACTGTCACTATCTGAAATCCCTGCGACAAGAGTGCCGGAACAATTGTCTCTACAGCACTTGCTGTTGAAGAATATAAATCATGCATTAAAATTATATCTCCGTCCTGTATTCCTGAAGTTGCTATCTGTGCAACAGACTGGGCATTTCTGCTCTTCCAGTCCTGTGTATCAATACTCCACATTACTATAGGACATTTTATACGTGACTTAACTTCATCATTATAAAAACCTCCTGGTGGTCTGATACATGATGTCTTCTGTCCTGTTACCTGTGCTACTGCATCATCTGTTTTATCAATCTCTGCCTGCATATCTTCTGGTGAAAGAGATGTAAGGTACTTATGATTATAAGTATGGCTTCCTATTTCACAACCCATATCATATGCTCGTTTTAACTGCGATGAATATTGTGAAACTCTTGAACCAACAACAAAAAATGTAGCTTTACAACCAAATTTTTCTAAAGTATCAAGTACTTTATCTGTATTTATAGATGGTCCATCATCAAAGGTAAGTGCAACCATTTTCAATTCTCCTGAATTTTGTGATGTAAGTATTCCACTGTCATCAAATGTAAATTCTATACCTGAAATAGTCTGTTTTCCTGTATATAAAACACCATCTTCTCCAGCATAGCTTCTTTCTGAATTATTAACATTTATCCAACCGGTTTTTAATATACCATCTTCATCAAAATAATAAAGCTTGCCATCTACATTCTGTCTCCCTGTAGCTAATATTCCTGTTTCATCTGAATAAAATTTGTTTCCTGACAAATCTTCACTCCAGCCGGTTTTTAACACACCATTCTCATCAAAATAGTATTTATTATTATCAATCTGAGCAACTCCAACACTCGCCGTACCGTCTTCATTACAATAATATTTATTATTGTCAACTTCTACCCAGCCCTTTACACTTTCTCCTGTTTTTGAAAAACATCTAAGTGTTCCTTCTACTTCAAAAGCTCCTGTTTTTAATTTTCCATCTTCATCTGAATATGCTATAATTTTATCATTGTCTTTTATTACACCGGTTTGCATTGCGCCATCATCTTTTGAAAAATAATAATTATCATCTTTTACCTGACACAAACCTTTTGAAAGTTTTCCATCTTTTTCATTGAGATAATATTTATTACCTTTTTCTTCAAACCAGCCTTTTGACATAACACCATCATCATTAAAATGATATGATGCATCATTTATATCATTCCAGCCTATATACGCATATCCATCTTTTCCAAAATAATATGTCTTATCCTTTCTTGTTACCCATTTTTCTTTTGTAGAAATTCCAAATTTCTTACAGACAACACCTTTGTCCGTTTTTCTAATTCTGCCTGGTATAAATATAGCTAAAAGAACTGCCACCAGAATAACAATTAACCCAACAACTGCAATTATTATCGGCTTATTATTTCTTTTATTTTTCCTGATGCAATAATTATTTTTCATTTGTTTATTCACAATCATTCAACCCTCTTTTTCTTAAATAATTTGTCTCTTAGTTTAACACATTATATATATTTTGTCCATTATAATATATCTGGAAAAATCTGAAAAAATTTAATAATTAAAAAAACGCAAAAACAGATATTACAAATGCTGTATGCAAATTTTAATATATTTTCAAAACCACCTGACTTATAATGAATGATAAATATACAACTTAAAACAGCACAACCATAAACAGTTGTGCTGAAAAATTTTCATGTTTACCCGAAAATGCCGATCCTACGATTTTGACTCCTAGCAATGCTAGGTGGGTAACCGCACCTGTTCTTCTGCCATCCGTTCTATGACGGCCCGCCATCCAAACAGCGATATAGGAATCCCTTAAAAGAAAATGTAGGTTCAAAATAGTAGGTTTGTCGAACATCCCAGGCTGAACATTTCCTTATCTGAAATTTATTATACTCTATCTTATGTAATATTTCAACAAAAAATTCTTATTTTTGTTAACAAATTTTACAAGAAACTTACATTCAGACTCTAATGGCATATTACCTGCTTTCAGGCAGCTTATCAATTCCCAAAGCTGCTCTTAAAACCATCAATGCATCATTTAATGTAACTTTTGAGTCAGAATCTACATCAGCTGCTTGTAAAGCTTTTTCACCCATATTTTCAATACCAAGCGCCTGTCTTAATATCAAAAGCGCATCATTTAATGTAACTTTTCCATCAGAATCTACATCACCTGCTACAATCTCTTCACTTGGAACATCCGGTGTATCCGGTGTGTCCGGTGTATCTGGTGTGTCCGGTGTGTCTGGTGTATCCGGTGTGTCCGGTGTGTCCGGTGTATCCGGTGTGTCCGGTGTGTCCGGTGTGTCCGGTGTGTCCGGTGTGTCCGGTATATCCGGTGTGTCTGGTGTGTCCGGTGTGTCCGGTGTGTCCGGTGTGTCCGGTGTGTATTCTATTTTTTTCTGTACTATTATAACACTGTGACAGCCTTCGCAATGGCTTCCTTCTGTCAGTCCATCATGTTCTGGTGTTGCTTCTACTGCTGCATCAGTTACAATCGGACCTACATGATTTGTCATATCTTTTTCAATAGTAATTGCAGATGCGCTAATTTCATTATTACATTCTTCATCTGTAAAGTATTTGTCTATTGCTTTTACATAATAATACTGAATATTTCCTTCTTCGACACATGTTGCAGTTTTAGACGCTACTTCTGTTATATCATAAATTATATTAATATCAAATGTTACAGAAGTGCTTTCGAAATAATCCACTTTGTCTGCTGACATTTCAATTTTTACAGTATATTGTCCTCTATCTGCAGGAAGACCTTTTACATATGTGTCATCATCTGCACCCAGAGTCTTATAGTAGTATGTTAATTCCCCATCACTTATTGTATTTACTGTAAAGTCTTTTCCCTCTTCTACAGGATTTCCATCATAATATACACTGTCTGAAGTTGTAACAGTTATATCTGCATGTTCATATAAATCAATTGTAGCTGAACCAGAAACTATATGTCCTGCCAAATCTTTTAATTCATAAGAAATATTATGTGTACCTTTTTGCTTAATGGTCTTAGATAATAATTCTACTGAACCCGCATCAATACTGCTACGGCTTACTTCATTATCGTCAATTACTACTTTTGCAGAATCTAAAACTGAACCTTCTTCTTTAGTTCCTGTAACTGAAATATACACTCCTTCTGAAATTCTATACTCATTGTCACCTATTTTGTCTGCTTCGTTTGAATTTATATTTTTCACTTTAATATCAACTGCCGGTCCTGTTAAATCAATTTTAAGATTTTGTTTCTGTTTAATCCACTTGCCATACGCTACAAGATAATAATCAAAATCACCATCCATAGTATTGTCAATTACAATTTTATCAGACAATGCACCACCACTTGTCTCACTAAGTTTATAATTATCATCTGTAACCGAAAGTGTCACTTCTGAAGTAAACCAGTCACTTTCTGGATTTAAGGATTCTCCAATAACCTCAACTTCATCTTTATATACACATACTTCAAACTCTTTGCTTTCAGCAGGATAATTTTCTGTTTCATCAAGTGAAACTTTAAGTACATACAGACCTGCATCTGTAGGACATTTTCCATCTGCTACATCTTTTATTTCTGTTCCATCTGCAGCATACCATGTAAATGTCCATGCTGCAGATGTTACTTCTGTATTATTTGTATCAAAATTTTCACAGGACGGACCTGTTGCAGCCATACCATTATACAAAATTTCTGTAGAAAAATCTTTATTACTGATATCTACATATGTCTGTCTGACAGAAATTGGTTCATCGCTCTTCTCTAAAGAAACATCTATCTTATCTTTAATATAATCTTTTACATTTCCACCTTCCACGACAGTACTTGAAACAGATGAACCTGTTACATAAAATGCATCTGACTTATATGCACTGATTTTATTACCGAGTAAATCTTTAAGTGTTCCTTTTACCTCAAAAGAATTTATTCCTGCAGAATACAAATAACTATCCTTACCTTCTGTTACAATAAGCTTACCTGTTACAATAAGGTTTGAATTCAAAGCATCCTGTCTGACATTACCGCATGTAAATTTGTCTGTATAGACAGTTCCATAATTAAGTATTTCTGCTCCAATTTGCACGTCTAAATTTTCAGCCTTTACAACGCTACCTGCTCTGACCTTCAGATTATTCATCTCTACTGATTTTACACATAATTTAGCGCCATTTTCAACAGTCACATCCCCGCCTGTTTTTACTGTCAATTTCGGAGCATCGAATTTTGAAGTATAACTAACCCCGATTGCTCCACTGCTGATTGATGATGCTTCTTTTACATCCAAATTACTGCTATTCATTACTGTAATATTATCAACATTTCCCAATGTTTCCAATGTTAAATCTGCACCTGACTGAACTGTTAAATTTTTGCCACTTAATGACTTAAGACAGCCTTGGCTACCACTTTGAACAATTATATCTCCATCCGCTGACACTTCTGCTCCAGGAGCACTTACCACAGATCCACTATCAACTTTAATTGCTCCACAGCTGATCGACGATTCACCACCCGCTGTAAGATTACTGCTATTCTGTATTTCCATATCAGAAAAATCATCCAATGTATCTGTACTTAATTTAGAATTTCCGGAAATTGTAAGATTCTTTCCACCTAATGACTTAAAGCAGCTTTTACTTCCACTTTCTATA
>CAJJNI010000176.1 GCA_905193085.1 uncultured Lachnospiraceae bacterium
AATTTTATTTTTTTCATATTTTCACACCTTTTTTTTCCTTGATTATTTTAGAATACCGCCGGCTGTTTTAATTGCCGGCGGCTTCTATGTTTCCTTTTTTTAATTATTTACTGAACACTTTCTACTGCAGCTTTTGCATGCTCAACGAAAAGATTCTGAATTGCATCTAACTGTCCAAGACCTTCTACAACACATTCTACTTCATAGCCTGCATCTTCAAATGTCTTTTTCCATGAACCTTCTTCATCGCCTGCCATATCATTGTTAGCATGGTCACCAGCAACAATCATAAGTGGACGAAGAACAACTTTTTCATAATTTCCTGCTTTTACCAAAGCTAAAACATCATCTAATGAAGGAGTAGCTTCTACAGTACCTACATAATAATTGCTGTATCCTGCATCTTTAAGTTTTGACTGCATCTTAGCATAAACCTGATTTGAGTCTGCTTCTGTACCATGTCCCATGAAACAGATAGCTGTCTTGCCATCATCATAATCTTTAGTTGCATCTGTAATTGCCTTCATTACTGTATCAAAATCTTCATCTGATGTAAGAAGTGGCTCACCAATTGCAACTTTATCAAAATTTGATGCATATTTTGCAACTTCTTCTGAAAGTTCATCATATTCAAGACCATTCATTAAATGTGTAGGCTGAATAACAAGTTTCTTAACTCCGTTATCAACTGCACGGTCAAGAGCTTCTGTTATATTATCAATTGTTACATTATCTCTCTTCTTTACATGGTCAATAATTATCTGGCTTGTAAAACCTCTTCTTACTGAGAAATTATTTGAAAATTCTTTCTCCATAGCATCTTCAATTGCTCCGATTGTAAGACGACGGCTGTCATTGTAGCTTGTACCAAAACTTACAACAAGTAATTCATTTTCACCTATTTCATCCTGGTTTCTTGTATTATCCAAAGAAGCGTCCCCCGTATCGTAGTTTTCTTCATCATCAGCCTCATTATTATCAGCTGGTGCCTCTGTCTTTGATGCATTTGTGTCTGTGTCCTTGTTCTTGTCAGAACCACAACCTGTCATCATCATTGCTGCAACTCCGGCAACAATAAACATTTTGTAAAGTGATTTTTTTCTCATTACATTTCCTCCTTAAAATTTGAATGATTTAACATTCTGCTTGATTTTATTTGTAACAATTTATAAACAACATATTTTACTTGTTTATAAACAGATACCAAATTAGCGGTCCGGAGAAAACATTACATAAAAGCGGGATGTTAATCCCACGATAGGCAAATATTGTAATTTGGGAGGCTTCTGACCCCCACATCATAAGTTATTTAATCATAAAATCACATAAACTCTTCTATGTAAATTTTCAAAAAACGGTACAATCAATTACTCGTGATTTGGAATGTTATTATCCGGTACCAAACTGCTGGCAGGTTTCCTGACTTTTATATCAACACATAAGATATGCCTTCCCAAAATATTCAGTGACTGTACAGTAAATGCACTCTATATCTTATACTCCATAATTACAGTGACGAGTTCGTACAGGACTTTCACCTGTTTCCCTTTTAACTTTTGTCTTATCATAGACTTAAACATCATTTATATAAAGCAAAAGCACCAGTAGTTTTTTATTCAGTTTTTATTAAGTGCAAAATTTTATCAATAAGATTTAACTTTGCATAATACATAATTTGTATTGTAACATTTTATGTTAAAATATGCAATACATCAATTTATATATATTATAAATAATCTCAATCCTGTTCTTTGTTTTCATATTCTTTCAAAAACTTTATATCATTCTTATCTAAAAACGCTGTTTCTAATAAGTCCGGTCTTCTGTTTTTGGTTCTTATTAAAGACTGCTGTCTTCTCCATTTTTCTATATTAGCATGATGCCCAGAAAGAAGTACATCAGGAACCTGTTTTTCATGCCACACAGCAGGTCTGCTGTATTGCGGATATTCAAGCAGATTGTCATAAAAAGATTCAAATTCTGCTGACTGCTCATTATTAAGAACTCCTTTTACCAGCCTTGAAATTGCGTCCATCATAACCATAGCCGGAAGCTCTCCGCCTGTAAGAACATAATCTCCAATTGAAACATTATCTGTAACTATTTCTTCCAATACTCTTTCATCTATACCTTCATAATGTCCACACAAAAAGACTATATCTTCTTCTTTCGAAAAATCTTCTGCCATTTTCTGAGAAAAAACACTTCCCTGTGGTGTCAGATACACTACTCTTGGTTTCTTTTTCATCTTGTCACATACAGACTGACATGCCAGATATACAGGCTCTGCCTGCATAACCATTCCGGCACCGCCGCCGTATGGATAATCATCTACTTTATTATGCTTATTAAATGCAAAATCTCTTATATTTACAGCCTGAAGACTTATTTTGCCTTCTTCTATCGCTCTCCCTGTAATGCTTGTTTTCATTACACTTTCTATCATTTCAGGAAATAATGTCAACACATGGTAATTCATACATTTTTCTCCTTTATACTGTCATTATAATCATGTATTATGTAAACCAACATATATACTACGACAGTTTATTTATCCGGCAAAAGACCTTCCATTATATGAATTTTTATGAATCCATCTTTAACATTAACATCTAATATACATTCTTTAATTGCCGGAACCAAAAGTTCATCTTCGCAATCTTCCATATTTATTACATAAACATCGTTAGCTCCCGTCTGCATTACATCAGTAAGCTTTCCAATGTGATTATCATTTTCATCAATTACATCAAGACCTATCATATCTGCAATAAAATATTCGTCTTCGTCAAGTTCAACAGCATTTTCTCTTGTAACATAAAGCTGTTTTCCTTTGTATTTTTCTATATCATTTATATTGTCGTATCCTTTAAACTTCAAAATAACAAACTGCTTGAAAAATTTAACACTCTGTATTTCCAAATCTATATAGCCTTTTCCTGTATCAAGCTTTACATTTTTTAATTTACAGAATCTTTGTGGGTCATCAGTTGTCGGAAATACTTTTACTTCCCCTTTTATACCGTGAGTATTGGCTATACCACCAACTTTAAGAAAATCTTCCATCTGCTCCTCCATAATTGTGTTAATGGCACGGACTTTGGCTCATTGCCCGCGTAAAGAAAACCGGGCAGGAAAGACCACCCGGTTTGATATTGCCTCATAACACAACATTACTGTATTATTTCTACAATTACTTTTTTATCTTGTTTTGACGCAGCTGCTTTAACAACATTACGAATTGATTTCGCAATGCGTCCCTGCTTGCCGATTACTTTACCCATATCCTCCTGTGCAACATGAAGCTCAAGAGTGATAGTATTTTCTGTCTCTGTCTTATCTACAACAACTTTATCAGGCTCATCGACTAAAGCTTTTGCAATTACCTCAACTAATTCCTTCATTCAGATACCTCCCGGCAATTATTTCTCAATACCTGCTGCCTTGAAGATCTTTCCTACAACTTCTGTTGGCTGAGCACCATTTGCAAGCCATTTTTTTGCTAATTCTTCATTTACCTTGAATGTGCTTGGGTCTGTGCTTGGATCATATGTTCCAATCTCCTCAATAAATTTACCATCTCTTGGTGATCTTGAATCAGCTACAATAATTCTGTAAAAAGGTGCTTTCTTCTGTCCCATTCTTCTTAATCTGATTTTTACTGCCATTTTTCATTCCTCCGTATTATAAATAGTTATAAATTATATCATTAAAAAGGAAGGTTAAACATTCCTTTTTTCATGCGCTTTCCTTTACCGTTCATCATTCCCGGTAACTGTTTCATCATCTTTCTTGCCTGTTCAAACTGTTTAACAAGCTTATTTACTTCACTGATATCAACACCGGCACCATTTGCTATTCTTCTTTTTCGTGACGGATTAAGTATTTCCGGATTCGACCTTTCTTTTGGTGTCATGGACAAAATCATCGCTTCTACTTTTGATAACATTTTGTCATCTACCATATTTTCCAAATCCTTCATCTGGCCTCCTATTCCAGGAAGCATAGATAATATACTGCTGATACCACCCATTTTTTTCATTTGCTGCATCTGGTCTAAATAATCATCAAAACCAACTGTCGCTTTTCTTATCTTCTTTTCTAATTGGGCTGCTTTCTCTTCGTCAACCTCGTCCTGGACCTTTTCTATAAGAGTAAGGACATCACCCATTCCTAAAATTCTTGATGCCATTCTGTCAGGATAGAACTGTTCCAAATCTGAAAGCTTCTCGCCCATACCAACATATAATATAGGCTTACCTGTAACAGACCTGATTGAAAGAGCCGCACCACCTCTGGTGTCACCATCTAACTTAGTAAGAATGACTCCATCAATTCCGATTTTGTCCTGAAACATTCCTGCAACATTTACTGCATCCTGACCTGTCATTGCATCAACAACAAGCACTGTCTGGTCGACATTAACTGCAGCTTTAATATTTACAAGCTCATTCATCATATCTTCATCTACATGAAGACGACCTGCTGTATCTAAAATTAAAACATTAAAACCATTATTCTTAGCATATTCATATGCCGCTTTTGCTATTTCAACAGGCTGTCTGCTGTTTTCAAGGGTAAAAACTTCAACCTGCTGTTTCTTACCGTTTATCTGAAGCTGCTCAATGGCCGCTGGTCTGTAAACATCACATGCAACAAGCAATGGCTTTCTGCCTTTCTGCTTTAACTTTCCGGCAATCTTTGCCGTTGTTGTTGTCTTACCTGCACCCTGAAGACCTGCCATCATAATAACAGTCACTTCATTACTGCTTCTTAATGCAATTTCTGTTGTATCAGAACCCATAAGAGAGACAAGTTCTTCATTAACTATCTTAATTACCATCTGACCAGGATTCAAACCATTCATAACATCCTGTCCGACTGCTCTCTCTTCAACTGTTTTTACAAATTGTTTTACAACCTTAAAACTTACATCTGCCTCTAATAAAGCCATCTTTACTTCTTTAAGTGCAGCCTTTACATCTGCTTCCGTAAGTCGGCCCTTACTTCTTAAATTTTTAAAAACATTCTGCAGCTTATCTGATAAGTTTTCAAATGCCATTTAATTACCTCCTTACAGCTCCAAAAGAAGTTCTCCTGATATTTGTTTAATTTCTTTAATATTATCTGTCTGTTCTGATTCTGATGTCAGTTCATGTATTCTTGTTATCTGCTGCTTCATCTTCTGAAACTTTTCAAGCAGCTTAAGCTTCTGCTCATACTGTTCTAATATTGCATCGCATCTTTTTATCAAATCATGAACACTCTGACGGCTCACACCATTATCTTCAGCAATTTCACTAAGAGAAA
>CAJJNI010000177.1 GCA_905193085.1 uncultured Lachnospiraceae bacterium
TCGTCAAACTGGTATGGAAAAATTGCACCAAGAATCAATATTTTCTTTGTGATACCATGGCGTCTCAAAATAAACGCTTCTTCGGCGGTTGCAACAGCAAATCCAATCAGAAAATCATTTTGCTCTATTTTATGTGCAACCTGCACTGCACCGTGACCGTACGCATCTGTTTTGATAACTGCCATGATTTTGGTGTCTTTTGAAATATTATTTTTAATGCTTTTAAGATTATATTCTATTGCATCTAAATCAATTGCAGCATAGACTCTTTTATATTGTTCCATTGTTAGTTCTCCTTAAGCTTCACTGTAAGCTTTGTAAATTTTATTTAGTGTAGTTGAAATTCCCTCTAAAATATCACGCGCTGTCATAGATGCATTGCCATATTTTAAAGCAGCTTCTTCCCCGGAAAGACTGTGAAGAAGTACACCACAGTCAGCAGCATCTTTTATCTGCATACCCGCTGCAAGCAGACCGCTGATTATTCCTGCTAATATATCTCCACTCCCTGCAGTTGACATTCCATTACAGCCATGAATATTTAAATAATTATTATAACCATTCATTGTTACAAATGTAGTTGAATCTTTAAGGACACAGCATAAAGAATGTTTTACCACAAAGTCATGTGCTGTGGCTAAAAGATTTGATTTTATTTTATTTATCGGAATATTGCACAATCTTGACATCTCTCCCAAATGTGGAGTTATTATAGTATCCTGTGGAATGTAATCGTACAGATATTCATTTTTTGAAATCAGATTAAGTGCATCTGCATCTAAAACAAGAGATGATGCGGCATTTTTTAAAATTATTTCTAGTAGTTTAAGGGAATATTCATATGTCCCGATTCCGCAGCCGCATAAAATGACAGAGCTTGTTTTAATTATTTCTTTAAAATCTTCTTCACCAAAATTGCTGCTGTCATATGTTGTCAGAACTGCCTCCGGAATTAAAGTCTGCAAAATTACACGGTTTTCTTCAGGGGTTACTATCCGCACATATCCTGCCCCTGCTTTATAGGCTGCCATTGCAGACAGATAAGCAGCTCCTGCCATATTTTTACTTCCGACAAATAATGTTACTTTCCCGAAAGTTCCTTTATTACTGTCATTTTTCCTTTTTGGAAGAATGCGGTATAAGTCTTTTTCATCATAAGTATAAATTTGTGGAATATAGTCCTTAAGACTATGTTTTGTAATGCCTATATCTTTTAATATCAATTTGCCGCAATTTTCCCTGCCGGGATATAGAAAATGTCCTGTTTTGGCAAAACCGAATGTAATTGTATAATCAGCTTTAACTGCACACCCCATAATCTGACCGTTGTCAGCATTTATTCCCGATGGAATATCCAGTGAAATAATTGTGGCTTTATTTATAACAGATAAATTGCTGTCTGAATTTCTGTTATTGATATGTTCTATTATCTGCGTATAATTGCCTGATATATTACGGTTTAGCCCGATTCCGAAAATACCGTCTATAATACATGAATATTCACAAAAGTCTATATTGTGAATGTGCGTAACAGGATTAAGCCCGTATTTTTCCAAAATTTCAGACTGCAATTTTGTCTGGTCTGTCATATGCTCTTTATTTCCGGCAAAAAACACACAGACATTATAATTTTCTATATAAAGCAGTCTTGCAACAGCAAGTGCATCGCCGCCATTATTGCCACTGCCACAGACAATAAGTATTTTTTTATCAGGAGAAATTATTGATTTTATTTCTTCAAATGCTGCTAAAGCTGCCCTTTCCATAAGACATATTGAAGGAATTTTAAAATATTCACTTGTAGTCTTATCGCAGTTTTTCATTTCATCAGCGTTTAGAAGATACTGCATTTGTGAATGCCCCTTTCTTAAACTCTTCTTCAGGCTGAAATGCTTTATACTTTATATCAAAGATACTTGTAATCTCAGCACCAAATAAATCATGCATATAGCCATACATTGTTGCATTGTATGTCTGTAATTCGTCTCTTTCAATAAGAGATTCTGTAAGCTTTGGCCTTATTTCGCGAATCCATTCAGTGAGCGCTGTTATCTGCTCATCATTTTCTTTCAACTTACCATACAGATACTCCATGCACACCATCATAAGATTTTCATTTGCCTGTTCTATTTCATCCGGAAGATTTTCAAGCTTAGCATTGTGTTCTTCAAGCTTTTTATTAATATCTAATATGTATTTCTGATTTTTTAGCTGTTTTTTTACTAATGATGAATCATTGCTTGTTGCAGCCTCCATATTGTCAACAATATCTTTCATAAGATTATTTTTTAATGCTGAATATTCTTTAAGTTCATTGTTTAACTGCCCCTGCTGTTGAATGAGCTTATTTAACTCTGCTTCTGCTTTTTTGATTGCAGGTGTTTTGGTTTCCTGCGGAAACAAATCATGCCATTTTTTATCCAATGTTAAAAGTGGGATTTTTTTCCCTTGTACAAATGATTCAAATTTTGAATTATTAGTTTTCTTTCGCTTCATCAATATTCCCTCAATTTCATAAATCATTAAAAATTCCCATACTTATTATTATATTCCATTTTGGCCTATACTGCAAGTAAAACTATGAGAAAGACATGCCGGACTTTGGCTTTTTGTATGCAAAAAAAGAACAGACACATTACTGTATCTGTCCTTTTTAAACATAAAAAACTGCTGTTGAAATTTTTGAATTAATAAATCAATGTATGCAGCTTTAAATTATTTTTCAATTAAAAGTGATTTTCCTGTCATTTCAGCAGGCTGCTCTAATCCCATTAACTCTAAAAGTGTAGGAATAATATCTGCAAGACAGCCACCTTCTCTTAATGTGTATTTTTCATCAGCATTAACAAGAATAAATGGTACAGGATTTGTTGTATGAGCTGTAAAGCTTCCACCATTGACATCATCAATAAGCTGTTCAGCATTTCCGTGGTCTGCACAGATAAACATCTGTCCATTTACCTCTTTGATTGCTTCAACTGCTTTGCCAACACATTCATCAACTGCTTCAACTGCCTTAATTGCAGCATCTATAACACCTGTATGACCTACCATGTCAGGGTTTGCAAAATTGATTATAATTACATCATATTTGTCTGATTTAATTGCTTCAACAAGCTTGTCACATACTTCGTATGCACTCATTTCAGGCTGTAAATCATATGTTGCAACTTTAGGTGATTTAACAAGTATTCTGTCTTCACCCTCATTTGGCTCTTCAACACCACCGTTGAAGAAAAATGTTACATGGGCATATTTCTCAGTTTCTGCAATACGAGCCTGAGTTTTTCCACATTTTGCAAGATATTCACCAAATGTATTTGTAAGTTTAACTTTATGGAATGCAATTTCCTTGTTAGGAATTGTTACATCATATTCTGTGAAACATACAAATGTTGTCTTGATTCTCTCACCTCTGTCAAAACCGTCAAAATCATCAGCGCAGAATGCACGTGTGATTTCTCTTGCACGGTCAGGACGGAAGTTAAAGAAGATTACTGAATCGTTGTCTTTTACAGTTGCGACAGGTTTTCCATCTTCTTCGATAACTGTAGGAACAACGAATTCGTCTGTCTTATCATCTGCATATGAATTTTTGATAGCGCATTTTGGACATGCAGCTTTATTTCCTTCGCCTTTCGCGATTGCATTGTAAGCTTTCTCAACACGATCCCAGCGGTTATCTCTGTCCATTGCATAGTATCTTCCGCTTATTGTAGCAATTTTACCGACACCGATTTCTTGCATCTTGTCCATAAGTTCAAAGATGAAATCTTTACCTGATGCAGGAGGTGTATCACGACCGTCTAAGAAACAATGAACATATACATTTTCTACATTGTTTCTTTTGGCAAGTTCAAGAAGACCATACAGATGTGTATTGTGACTATGAACACCACCATTTGATAATAAACCGAATAAATGAAGTGATGAGTTGTTTTTCTTGACATTATCAATTGCTTTTAATAATGCTTCATTTTTAAAGAAATCACCATCTTCAATTTCTTTTGTGATTCTTGTGAGTTCCTGATATACAATGCGTCCTGCACCCATATTTAAATGGCCAACTTCTGAGTTACCCATTTGTCCGTCAGGAAGACCTACAGCCATTCCACTTGCATATCCTTTTACAAACGGATAATCTTTCATTAAACCGCTTACAACAGGAGTTTTTGCTAATGCAACAGCGTTTCCTTCTGTCTTCTCATTAAGGCCATAACCATCAAGAATCATTAAAACGGTAGGTTTTTTACTCATTTTAAATTCCTCTTTCTTATTTATAATTTACAATTTTACCAAAATCTGGTTTTAATGAAGCTCCACCTACAAGACCACCATCAATATCTGGTTTTGCAAATAATTCAGCAGCATTTCCGGCATTAACTGAACCGCCGTACTGAATACGGATAGCTTCTGCTGTTGCTTCATCATAAACTTCTTTAATACATGCACGGATTGCTGCACATACTTCTTCTGCCTGGTCTGAAGTTGCAGTTTCACCTGTTCCGATTGCCCAGATTGGCTCATAAGCTATAACAGCTTTCTTTGCATCATCAGCAGAAACATTCTGGAAAGCAATTTTAATCTGCATACGAATCCAGTCGATGTAGATTCCCTGTTTTCTCTGTGTTAAAGTTTCACCACAGCAGATAATAGGTGTAATACCATGTTCAAAAGCTTTTAATACTTTCTTATTAACTGTCTCGTCAGTCTCAGCGAAGTATTCTCTTCTCTCTGAATGACCGATAACAACATATTTAACACCTGCATCTGTAAGCATATCAGGTGAAATTTCGCCTGTGTAAGCTCCTTTTTCTTCAAAATACATATTTTCTGCACCAATCTGAATGTTGCTGCCTTTTGCAGCTTCCATTGCAGGAATAATATCAATTGCAGGTACGCAGAAAACAACATCTGCATCATCTGTAACAACTAAAGGTTTTAATTCATTAACTAAAGCAACTGCCTGACTAGGAGTCATGTTCATTTTCCAGTTGCCTGCGATAATTTTCTTTCTTGCCATTTGTAAAATCTCCTATCTGTAATAATATAAATTCAAACTTCGTCTTCGACTCGTTTTCATTAAGGTTCGCTGAGAAAATTCGCACTAAATTCGTGCTACGCCTTCGGCTTGCCTTATGCATTTGCAATGCTTGCTTATTTGCTCAGCTCAACTAAATTCAAACTTCGTCTTCGACTCGTTTTCATTAAGGTTCGCTGAGAAAATTCG
>CAJJNI010000178.1 GCA_905193085.1 uncultured Lachnospiraceae bacterium
AAATCTTTTTATTTAATGCCTGTGAATTGTTATATATTTTTTCAGTTCTCTTAACCATATTATTATTTTCTATCTTGTCTGAAGAAATTCACTTTCATGCTGTGCTTTTTCATCATCCGGATACTGTGACAAATATTGCACTATTTTTTCTTTAGCCTCTTCAAATTCACCCATCTTCTCAAGCGCAATCACCTGTTGAAATTTCAAATACTTCAGCTGTGATGCATCTGCATTTGAAACTGCGCTCTCACAATCTGCCTTTGCACCATCTTTATCTCCGGCATTTATACGACAGTTTATTATCTGTACATATTCATCAGCTGATACATTGGAAACTTTAATATAATCATCATAATTTGATATTGCAGCAGCTAAATCACCCTGATTTTCATATATTTTTCCAATCATAAAAGAAGCTTTTGCATAACCGGCTGATTTACTCTTATTAAAATATTCCAAAGCTGTATCCGTGTCCCCGGAGGCATTATATAAACATGCTTTCATATATATAGATTTCATATCATCATCTTTACATTCAAGACCCTTTTTCAGATACTTGTCCGCTTCCTGTGAATCAAGTCCTGCTAAAGCCTGATATATCTGATAATATAATCCAAGTGAAGCATCTTCCTGTTTCACAGCCTCTGCAAAATCTTTCTTTGCATTTTCTGCATCCTGCTCTCTTGCATATAATATTCCGCGGCATATTCTTGCATCAGTATTTGAGGAATCAAAATCAATGATATTTGTGTATACTTCCAGAGCTTTATCATTCTCGCCCTTGTTGATATAAGTCTCTGCAAGATACAATGATAAGTCAACTTCCTGTTCTCCGACTACACCTTTGGATTCCTTTAAGGCACGCAGCAAATAGTCTTCCGCCTTATCATAATCCGCCAGCATAAATGCACTAATCCCTGCACCTCTGTATGACAATGCAAGATTATCATCCTCCATAATAGCTTTATTGTAGTTTTCCAGAGCATCTTCATATTCTGATTTTTCCAATTGCGACTGGGCTTTATCAAAATAGCTTTCTTTACTCTGACAGCCAAATAATGACACTGCAGTAAGTATACACAATGCTGCAATTCTTTTTTTCAAAATCTGTACCTCCATTTATAATAAGAATTTATAAGATGTCAGCCTGTCATTCAGAGGGATATTCACAATGCGCCATGCTGCCTGCAAATATCCGGACAGCTGCTGTCCGGTGTATAATTATTTCTTAGTTGATAACACTTTTCTTGGCTTCTGTGCATCTTCCTTCGTCCATGGAAGCACATCGCCATCTTCTTTTAAATATTCAAGAATCTGCCATATTCCCTCTCCCGTATATGAACTTACCAGAAATATATCCTTACAGCCCGCAAGTTCAAGCCAGGACCTTGCCCTCTCTACATTGGCTTCTTCATTATCAATCTGTGTAACAATTCCTATAACAGGTCTTGTAGATGATGCAGTAACACAAGGTGGAAACAGGCAATACGGTTCTGTAGCCGATACAAGCAGACCTACAACATCTGCTTCAAACGAATATAATGCCAGTGCTCTTCCAAGTGTATTATTCTCAGCATACTCTCCCGGAGTATCTATAACTACATCATAATGATTTACATACTGTGTCTTATGGTATGAAATTGTGTCACCTTTAAGTGCCTGACGAAGTGTTGTTTTTCCACATTCACTCCGTCCCATAAGTATAATCTTTTTCATGTTCTTGTCATCTCACAGACAGTAAAACCTAAAGTTTCTTTCGAATACTTCATTATAGCCTCCATTGCAGCTTCTACTTCCGCAACAAGTCCTGTAAATATAAGCGTGCCACTGAATCTGTCTATAAATCCCATCTCAACATTTGCTGTCTTAAGCGCAATATCACCGGCAATAACAGAAATCTCACTTGGTGACATTGTAAGTATTCCTATTGCAGAACGGTGATAATCTATAGTCGGGTCAAGTCCGAGTTTCTTATAAATTATCTTATCCGGACTCGCTATTACATGTGCTAATGTAATCTGTTTACCCGGAACAAGTTCCTGAACAATACGAAGTTTATTACCATTTTCTGATGCTTTTGTAACTATATTTTCAAAATCCATAATATTACTCCACTTCTTTTGAATTTAACACACTATTAATAAATATGATACACCAACTCGTACAATAAATCAAACATATTTTTTCATTGAACAAGACATATTTAATCATTTATAAACATACATTGTACAAATCAATTTACTGGAGTTACATTTGAAAGCATACATAGAAGAAAGAGCAATTAATATTGCAACTTATATCATTGACCAAAATGCCACTGTAAGAGAAACAGCAAAAAAATTTGGAATAAGCAAAAGCACTGTTCACAAAGATGTTGCTGAACGCCTTCTTCAAATAAATCCAATACTTGCAAAGGATGTACGAAAGGTTCTCGATATTAACAAATCTGAACGCCATATCAGAGGTGGAATGGCAACAAAAGAAAAATATCTGCATATACATCAGGCAGATTAACCATATAAAAACTGCCACGAAACGAATATTTTCATTACGTGGCAGCTTTATTATGTATTTATTCTACTCCATTTTCTCTGTAAGAAGCTTTAAGTTATCTGCAATATCCATAACTTCCTTCAACGCTTCTGAATTGGATGACTGTGATTCAAATGTCTCATTTGAATGAGCCGATACTTCTTCTGAAACTGCTGAAATTGTCTGAATTGACTCAGAAATTTCTTTATTGGCTTTTGTAAGCTGATTAACATTATCAATCAATTCCTTAACCCTGTCATTAACCTGATCTGAACAGACTGATATATCATTGAAATGTTTCTTTGTATTCTCAGTAAGTTCTTTCTCATTGTTAATTGCAGCTATCATATCTTTTACAACCTCTACTACACTTGTAACAGCAGAAGATACATTTCCTATAAGATCTGTAATCTCCTGTGTTGCATCAGTAGTCTGATTTGCCATTGTTGATATTTCTGATGCAACAACCGAAAATCCTCTTCCTGCTTCTCCTGCTCTTGCAGCTTCAATACTTGCATTAAGTGCAAGAAGACTTGTCTGTGATGCTATGTTACTTATTATCTCAACAATCGAATTCATCTGTCCAATATATGAATCAAGATTTTCCAAATCTTTGGCAGCCTGTTTTCCTTCATTAACAGATTTTTCAACCTGCATAACAAGCTCTTCCATTCCTTTTGAACCGTTTGAAATAACATCCATTGTATACTGCATGTTATCCTGTATAACATTTATTGCGGTATCAACATTTACGGTCTTTTCCTGAATTTCCTGTGTCTGTACAAGCTGTAACTGAACCGCATCTGCTGTCTCCGTACTTCCCTTTAATACCTCACCCATAGCTTCCTGTGTAGTTGCTGCAGCCTCCTCAAGAACACGAATCTTTTCGTGAATCCTGTCTATTCCTTCTGACATTCCCCCGGATACTTCCATAGCATTTTGAAGGAGCTGTTCTGACCTCTGTTTCTGAACTGAAACTTCATCAAGATTATCCTTTTCATTTAATCTTATTGTCTTGGCTGACAAATAACCAAACAAAGAAATCATAACCATCACAAGTACCTGAATCTCTGCTGCAGCCATGCCTCGCCAGTCAAGTATGCCTTTTGTTCCCGCAACAATTTCCATTATAAGGTTAAGTATTGTTGCACCGACACACACTTTTAAAGAAAATTTCGTATCACTGTAAACAGAAATAATCATATACATTGGAAATGCATATACAAAAACAAGATTTATATTCGCAGTAAACAGAATAAACATATAAAACAATGCAAAACCATAACCTAAAATTTTAAGAACATACCTGCTTTCTTTATTCCTGCTAAAAGCAATCAACTCAAGAACAACCGGTGTTAAACCTATTATTGTTGTCATAAGTGCATAAAGTACTGTACGGTCCCCTTTAAAAACCTCTGCCCAATATGCAATAGCAATAATCAGGCATTCAAGCCCATGTCCGAAAATAGCAAGTCTGTTATTTCTCTCCATCTGAGAAACCTGCTTAATTTTGTCATTAATATTAGTTTTTCCCATTTCGTAAATCAACTCCTTTTTAATTTGCTTTTATTCTACAACAAAAACAACCATTTGTAAACTTTATCTAAAAGAATATTATATTTTCATTTGCTATTTCTACAAATATATGATAAACTAAACAGTAATATATTGAATTTTCAGTTAATTAACATAGATATTATTTAAGGGAGGCATATTTATGCAAATCTACGAATCCGCAGAAGACTATTTGGAAACTATACTTGTTCTTGCCAAAAAGAAAGGTAATGTACGTGCAATTGACATTGCTAACGAACTCAACTATAAGCGTTCAAGTGTCAGCGTTGCAATGAAAAATTTACGAAATGAAAACTACATTGAAGTGAGTGAATCAGGATACATAACACTTACTGACAAGGGTGCTGAGATAGCAAGAAACATTTATGACCGCCATACAATGCTTACAAAACTGCTTGAATGTATCGGTGTCGGACATGAGACTGCTGAAAAAGATGCATGCAAAATCGAGCATGATTTAAGCAATGAAACCATTATTGCATTAAGAAAAGTTCATAAGAAATTAACTGAGCAGGCATAAAGCCTGCTCTTTTTAACGATTTTCATTTCTATACTGTTTCGGAGTTTTGCCCATAGTCTTCTTAAAAACCCTGTTATAATAATTTACACTGTTAAAGCCTGAACAGAGTGCTATTTCCATGATGCCTGAATCAGAAGTTTTTAACAGATAACAGCTATACTGTATTCTCATCTGCTCAATATATTCAAAAATTGTTTTTCCTGTAACTTTTTTAAAACATTTACACAGATAATGCCGGCTTAGAGAAACTTCTTTTGCAAGCTCATCAAGAGTTATCTCTTCTTTAAAATTATCTGCAAGATATTCAAGAACAACACTTATTCTTGCATACATCTTCTGAAAATTATCAGAAGTATCATCAAGTTCTTCCATCTCGTCATAACATCTGTACAGTAATGTAAGCAGATACATAAGCAGCGATTCAACAGCAGTCTGCCAGCCATTTTCTTTTTCGTTGTATTCATTATACAGTTTTTCAAATATTGATGCCATTTCCTGATAATGCTTATTTTCAGCAGATATTTTGTGCGAAAATTCCTCTTTTCTTGAAAAAAAAGGGGTAAGGGAACTTCGGATTCCTTT
>CAJJNI010000179.1 GCA_905193085.1 uncultured Lachnospiraceae bacterium
CCATAGCCCCATCATCCTTTCTGACTTATCGCATTATATCAGAAATTATTATGGTGTCTGGCAATCTGTAACCATTTGCCATTTTCGTGTAATACTTTGCAGATTTTACTATCTCCTGTCAATTCATGGCAATGTATTATTCAATATTTTTCTCCCATTTTCAGCATATTTTTAAATTCCAGATTATATTTTGACAAATCATCATAGACTCCACTTCCAACAACAGCACCATCTTTCAGCATGATAATCTGATCTGCTTCTTTAAATATCTCCTGTTTGTGGGTAATGATTATGACCGTCTTTTCTTTCAGTTTCGTATGGAGCAGTCCGTTAATCTGATGTTCAGAATACACATCTGTATTAGATGTGGCTTCATCAAATATAATAACCGGACTGTTATGCACCAATGCCCTTGCCAGTGCAATTTTCTGTTTCTGTCCTCCGGAAAGCATTGCCCCATTCTGTCCTACCACATAATCCAATGACACCTCAGAAATAAAATCAGCAAGTCCACTATCTTTACAGGCTTCCATAATTGTCTTATCATCTATATTTTTATACATACAGATATTATCCCTGATAGATGAATTGAACAGATAGATCTCCTGGCTTACTACAGATACCATATTTCTGTATTCTCTCAAAACAAACTCCGAAATATCTATACCATTTAATGTTATTTTTCCGCCTGTAGGTTGGTATAATTGCAGCAACAGACTTATCAGTGTACTTTTCCCCGAACCCTTCCGACCAATCAGCACCGTTTTACTTCCCTTTGGAAAAGCAATATTAATATCGGACAGTACCGCTTTATCCTTTTCATATGAAAAAGAAAGATTCTGTAATTCCAGATCACCGAAGCAAGGCTCGGTCATACCCTCCTCATTTTCCTTTTCTTCTTCAAGTGCCATAAACTCATAATACCGCTTTGTTGAAGGAATAATTCCTGACAAAAGATACCCGATATTGAGTATTGCTGAAATAGGTCCTGTCACATACGCACTATATGTAATAAACGCAAACACACTGCCTACTGAAAGCTGCATATCAAAAACAAGATTTGCGCCAATAATATATATCAAGCTGGTCAGCAGATGTACGATAATGTTATCCGTTATGCCGTTCCACTGGGCAAGCATATTCATCTTTTTCTGTTTATTGATTACAGAAAGCTGTCTGTCAGCAAATTCGGCTCTTTTATTTTCCTGTATTCCAAAAAGCTTTACTTCCCTTACACCGCCAACAGTATCTCCAAACCATCCGGCATATTTTTCGCTTTCTGTAATAAACTCGTCCATGATTCTTTTTCGCTTCTTTGCAAAATGTTTCATAATAACCGCTTTTACCGGAATAAAAAGAAGTACCATGAGTGTCATTCTGTAATCTAAGATAAAAAGTCCGATAATTCCACCTACCATACTGAATGCCTGAGTGACAACAAAAAACACACCCTCATCTGCAACAGAAGTCATATTTCCTATATCTATATTTATGTTATTTAGGATTTCCGCATAATTTTTACTGCTGAAATAGTTTGCTTTTATCCTCATCAGATGTTGAAATGACTGTTCCGATAAAGAATATTGTATATTCGCAGATATATCTACCCGCTTCTTTTCTTTTATAATATCTATAACTGCTATAATCATATAAATAAGCAATGAGCATATTACCTGTTTTATAAGCAGTTCTTTGTCTCCGCCTATGAAACCATAGTCCATAATCCCTCGGTTTAATAACGGAATACACATATTCAATCCCGTTGAAATGAGCAGACATGCAATAATCAGTGCAATTATTTTTCTATAATCCTTTAGCAGCCCCAGCAGTTTCTTTACTGCTTCTTTATTCCTCATCTTCATCCTCCGTCAGGATTGTAAGCAGACAATCATATACTTTCTTTATCTGCTGCTCTCCGAGGGTTCCAAAACACATCTGTGTCTTTTTTATTTTGTCGCAATAAATTTGTATTCCTGTCTGCTTCTTCCCATTTTCTATTCTTACAAATATATCGGCTTCCACACCGATGCTTTCTTTTTCCTGTATTCCACAAATAATCAAATCAGACTGGTTGTAATAAGTCTGCCAATACAGGAAATCACCAATCTTATTACTTATATTTTCATCAACAGCAAAAGGGATATATTCTAAATCATACAATACGCTCTCCTGTTCAGTGGAAATAGCATACGCATTATAGCCCTCTGCTTCAAAACACTTTCTTAATTCCGTAAGCCACCATATCTGATCCTGCTCTTTATCACTTTTTATAAGTATGACAGGTATATTGATGCTCTCCTTCTTTATCCTTGAACATAAGATCTGTTCTTTTCTGTTTCTTCTGCTCCAGAAAAAGCACTGTGTATCCGGCTGCTCTGCTATTTCATTGCCAAGATACACAATGTGCTTCTCCCTGTATTCATTAAACTCATTTTTATCATACAAAATTACAGTGTCTGCTTCTTCCTTTGCAGCTACCTCAAAATAAACCTCTTCCTTACTCTTTATTACCTTTCCGGCAATCCATCCTTTTTCTATCCAATCCGGAATATATTGTACACATTTTCCCCTGAATTTCTGGTATAAATGCTTCTTAATCTGCCATACATTATTGATCCATGACTGTTCCATCATTAACCTTCCAGCCATTGCTGTTACATAAGGTGCCGCATAGCTGTTACTTTTCTGAAGCGTTATATCGTTTCCTCCAAACCAGATTTTGTGTTCCGATGGAGCTGCAAAATCCACACCTTTATCCCGCAAACCTTCCGCATCAATGTTAAATGTATCTTTTGCTTTTACTCCGATAACATTTGAAAAGGATGCCGGAAAAGCCGTATACCCACTATTAGCAGTTGCCGCAATTATGCTAAGTCCCTTATTGGCATATTGATTTACCAACTGCCGAATTATTCCTTTGTCCTTAAAATGTGTAGTTCCAAAACTCAGATTGACAAGTCTTATATTGTTCATCAGACACCAGTCAAACGCTGATTTCAGATCATCCACATTTCCTTTTCCTGTATTATCAAGCAGTTTATAACTGTATAATTCTGCGTCGGCACAATTAAGCCCTATGATCATGGCACAATTTGTCCCATGCAGAAACAAATCCTCCTCATCACTGATATTTCCTTTGTTCTGCTGAATTATATCGGGTAATCCACATAATGCAAGCAATTTTTCGTCTACACCATTATCTAATACTGCAATCTTTAATTTATTCATCCGCTGCATTTACTCTGCTACTACAAATGTGGTAGCTATTAGACTTCGTTGCTTTATGCCAACTTATCTCTCGTAGCCTAGCCTTGTATGCGGTTTCTGTCCGTCGGACCAGAGATTTGCCAACGACTTCCTTCAGATTTCACCTCACGATGAACACCCTTGCTGTTCAGCTATACATTTCCCACTACCTGGGCATGTTCGGGACCTTTCACCCATTAGAGCGCGCCCATGGCGCGCATACATAAAAAATAGCCTTTCTGCAAAGGCTATTTCTAACGTAATTCTTTAATACTATTTAAGATTTTTATCATTGCATTCTTTTCCTTGCCTGACAGCTGCTAAACTTAGTACTCACAATATATTTCAAATCCCCCATACATGTTTTTCCAAGAGATTTTTATATTGCTCACACCGTTTTTCTTTCAACTGATTATTATTGTAAATATTTGTGTTTACTGCATGACACATAGAAGAACAAAAATATCTAACATCGCATTCATTACATGGTGTAACCGTATCTACAACACAAATCGTATTAATTCGTTTAACATCATGAAAAATTATATCCAGTTCATCAATATCTCCCAAAATAACATTTGACTCTTCCATAGCTGAACACAAAGTCACTTTACCACTTGCATTAATAGAAAGTATTTGACTTCCAGCATTACACATGGCTAACATGTTAATTCTCTTAGATATATTATCTTCTTTTCCTTTTTCGTTATCATTAATTAAGTCATCATAAAACTTTAAAGCTCTTCCCTTTACAGAGAGTGTTCTTAGAATAGGCTTTACTTCAAATTTATTACAAAGTTCTTTGAAGTCAGTTACATGATTTTTATTATTACTTGTTAGAACCATAGAAAGTGAAATGTTATCAATTTTATTATTTTTTAGCAAAATTATAGTCTCAATAACTTTATCAAACACCCCTTGTCCTCGTATGAAATCTACGCTATTCTTGTCATATCCATCTAAACTAATACTAATTTCATCCACACATGACTTTAATATACTAATATGTTCAGGATAAATTAAAGTAGCATTTGAAATAATATCAATACGCCCCATAAAATTCTTTCTTGCATATTCTAAATATTTTGAAATATTAGACAAACAAAAAATTTCACCACCACTTAATGTTACTGAGGATATATTATTTTCTGCGGCCCAATGTATGATTCTATGAAACATCTCTTGTGGCATTGAAGATTTATCTTGCTCACCATACTCGCCAGAACAATGCTTACATCTCAAATTACATTTTTTAGTTAATTCAATGTCTAATCGTTCTATAGTTTTCTTGTTTTCACTCCAGTCTTTACGTTTTATCACTTTTATTTTTGCTAAAGCCTTAATAATCTCAATATAATATTGCTTCCGTGCATTATCCGTATTCCGCATTAACAGCTCAAAACCATTTTCTAGTCCTATGTATGTTTTTATTTTTTCAAAGTCTTTAGTTAGAATTTTTATCCATAAACCACACTCTCTCACATTACCAATAACTATTTCATTATAGTGATTTAAAATTCTTGTATTATCCGAAAAGCATATATTATCCAGTTTAATTTCGTTCATATTTACACCTTTCATTGTATTATTAGTGAAGTATAGATCCTATTTTGTTAACAAAATTTTCTAAATAAGCTAAATCTGGCATCCAAAAGGAATCATAAATATATGATTGTTGAGTTTTTTCTTCAATTATCCTAACAAGTGCTGTTATATTCCGTGGAGTAGCCTGGGCGATTTTAAATGCTTTATTTTCATCATATAAATTCCAAATAGAAATTTCTTCCTCAATACTTTTCATTAATTTAGCATTAATTATTGATTGTCTCTGAATTTTTTTATTACTATTAAATATAAAACTTTGCTGCATTAAACATTTTTTTAAATTTTGTATACTTACATGATTCTGCAATAATTCATATATTTTTTTTATAATAAATGGAGTCAAAAAACTATTTGCT
>CAJJNI010000180.1 GCA_905193085.1 uncultured Lachnospiraceae bacterium
AGGTAAACCGGTTAAAATTATATAAGGTATAAGGAGAAATTATGAATACCAAAAATATTCCGGCTATCGTAACTTTAGCGGCTGGTCTGATTGCCATGATAGTTATGATAATAATGGGGAAAATAAATAACATGCTTCATATGCTTTTGACACTTCTTATTGTTTTGATAATATTTTATATAATAGGCAGTATAATAAAGGTTATTTTTGATAAAGTATTTGCCGAGCCTGAGGAAGAGGAAGTTGAAGAGTCCGAGCTTGAAGCAGAGGAAAATGAAACAGAAGAAAAAGATTCAACTGCAAAAGATTCAACTGCAAAAGATAAATAAAATAATTATTAATAAATGGAGCTTATAGTATTAAAGTATCTCCGGGAGGGTTCCCATGACAGAAAATGAAAAAAAAGAACTTTGGGAAGAATACGAAAAAACAAAATCGGCCAAAATAAGAGAGAAGATAATAATTGCCTATGCTCCGTTAGTGAAAATGGTTGCAGGGCGTTTAAGCATGTATCTTGGATATAATGTAGAATATGATGATTTGGTTGGATACGGAGTATTTGGGCTAATCGATGCAATTGATAAATTTGATTTTGATAAAGAAGTTAAATTTGAAACATATGCCAGTCTTAGAATAAGAGGTTCCATATTAGACCACATAAGAAAAATGGACTGGATTCCCCGTACAGTCAGACAAAAACAGAAAAAAATAGACCAGGCAATTAAGAAAATAGAACTTTCGACCGGCAATACTCCGACTGATGAGCAGCTGGCAGATGAGTTGCAGATAAGTCAGGAAGAGTTGACAAACTGGCAGTCGCAGGTTAATATAAACAGTCTTGTTTCTCTTAATGAATATATAGAGCAGGGTAGTGAGATAGAAATGGATCCGGTTCAGAATTCACATTTTGAACAGCCTGAAAAGCTGGTTGAACAGGAAGAATTGAAGAAGATACTTGCAGAATCATTTGAGAGCCTGACGGAAAAAGAAAAAAAAGTAGTATCGCTTTATTATTATGATGAGCTTACTCTTAAAGAAATAAGTATGGTTTTAGAAGTTTCAGAGTCAAGAGTTTCGCAGCTTCATACAAAAGCATTGCAAAAATTGAGAAAACATCTTGGAAATCAGATGGATATACTTATAAGTTTTTAATATTGATACAGAATATTCAAGGCAGACATTTTAGCACAGGCAAATGTCTGCTTTACTTAAAGGAAGGGGTGTATTATGGCAGACTTAATAAGACCTATAGATTTCAATGGTTTGGTTCAGCGTTCTCATGAAGTGTCAAATACAAAACAAAATGAAGATAACAAGCCAATTTTAGACCAACAGAACATAATGCAGAATGTAGAAAAAGATGTGCAGAAAGCATCTCACGAAGTAATAAAAAAACAGGACGCTGATTATCATCAGCGTAAATATGATGCAAAAGAAAAAGGCAGAGGACAGGAATATACTAATCAGAATCAAAAAAGAAAAAATAAAGAAAAAGAAGATAAGGTAATTAAAAAAGAAAATAACTCACATTTTGATATGAAAATATAATAAAGTAAATTTAACATAAGTGTGATTTTACGCAATATATTTAGCTGATTATGCTTACAGTATTACATATGTGATTGAGTATATAAAAGAAATGCATAAAAATAAATCGAAAGAATAAGGAGAAAACATTGATTGCAGTAATAATAATTCTGGTGATAGCAGGAATAGCGGCCATAGCGGCTGGTATTTTTATGAAAAATACATCAAAAGAAGAAATAAAAGCATCAGATGAATATTTAGAACAGATGCTTGAAGAGAGAATAAATCAGGCAGAGCATCGAATTGACGATGTTGCAGAAAAGTCAGCTTCCACAATTAGAAATCAGGCAAAAACTGAATTAGAAAAACTTTCAAAAGAAAAACTCAGTGAAGTAAATGAGTATTCAGATCAGGTTATGGACCGTATAAACAAAAATCATAATGAAGTTATGTTTTTATATGGGCTGTTATCAGACAAACAGAAAGAATTAGATGAAACTGTTGAAAGCCTTAACCGTGCACAGCGACAGCTTCAGATACAGAATGACAATTCATTAAAAATAAGTCGAAATAACTTTGAAAATAAACAGGAAGTTAAAATAGAAAATACACAAAATAATCCGGGAGAAAGTGACCAGACCGAATTTCAAACAGATGATATTAAGAATGTTAATACTGAAAAAGTTATAGAAAATGGTGACTATGAGCGTAGAAGCCGGATACTGACGCTTGCCAAAGATGGCAAAAGTGAATTAGAGATAGCAAAACAGCTCTCAATGGGAGTTGGCGAAGTAAGACTAGTTTTAGAATTGAGTAAAGGAGTATAAAAAGATAAAATGAAGCGTTTTTTTCAAGGGCTTGGTGTTGGAATATTAGGCACAACACTCATATTTTCCATAGCATATTACACTATTGGAAATAAAAAAATGACAGATGCACAGATAATAAATGAGGCTGGAAAACTAGGTATGGTAAAAGCAACAGAAGCACCATTGTTTACTGATAATCAGGGCGAACAGACACCGGATGACACACAGCAGCAGGCACAGCCTGTAAATGGAGATGCCCAACAGCCTGATGGCAGTGATAATTCAGAGCAGTGTAATGCAGCCGGTTCAGACAGCCAGAACGATAATGAAAGTCCAGATGGACAGAATGATGCCGCAGATTCAGACAATCAGGGCGATAATGGAAATCCGGATGGACAGAATGATTCTGCAAATACAGAACAGACACAGCCAGACGAAAATAATAATCCAGAGCACACAGCAGCTGATAGTGCACAGCAGAGTGCTGATGGACAGGACGAATCGTCAGGAGATGTAGTTACAGTGACTATTGAAAAAGGTGACGGAGCTACAATCGTGTCACAGAAGCTGCAAAATGGTGGAGTAATATCAGATGCAGTTGATTATGATAAATATTTAAGAGATGTAAGTAAGACACATTCCATACAGACAGGAACATTTCAGTTCAGACCGGGAATGAGCTATGAAGAAATTACTGCAGTGTTATCTTCACGGCAGTGAAGCCTGGCAATTAATTCAGCCAATTTACAATAAGACAGATTTATCTGAGTTTGTGTAATATACCTGACATACTGTTAATGGCTTAACTGTTACATGAAAATTGGTTACATGAAAATTGGTTACATGAAAATTGAAAAAAGTCTTGCAATAGTTGTCAGTTTATGATATTGTAGTATAGTTCGAGAAAACACGAGTGCAGATTTTGACATGGTTCTTGTAAAAGTAGTGTCAAGAGTAGAAGCATTCGGAAGAAAAAACCAACGGAGGTATTTAAAATGAGCGTTATTTCAATGAAACAGTTACTTGAAGCAGGTGTACATTTCGGACACCAGACAAGAAGATGGAACCCTAAGATGGCTCCATACATCTACACAGAAAGAAATGGTATCTACATCATCGACTTACAGAAATCTGTAGGGAAAGTTGACGAAGCTTACAAAGCAATTTCAGATATTGTTGCAGATGGTGGTTCAGTTCTTTTCGTAGGTACAAAGAAACAGGCTCAGGAAGCTATCAAAACAGAAGCTGAGAGATGTGGAATGTACTATGTAAATGAAAGATGGCTTGGAGGTATGCTTACAAACTTCAAGACAATCCAGAGCAGAATTGCTAAATTAAAAGCAATCGAGGCAATGCAGGAAGATGGAACATTTGATGTTCTTCCTAAGAAAGAAGTAATTAAATTAAAGAAAGAATTAGATAAATTAGAGAAAAACCTTGGTGGTATCAAGAACATGAAGAAGATTCCGGATGCAATCTTTGTTGTTGATCCTAAGAAAGAAAGAATCTGTATCCAGGAAGCACATACACTTGGAATTCCACTTATCGGTATCGCTGATACAAACTGCGATCCTGAAGAATTAGATTATGTAATTCCGGGTAATGATGATGCTATCAGAGCAGTAAAATTAATCGTTTCTAAGATGGCTGATGCTGTAGTAGAAGCTAAACAGGGTGAAGCTGAAGAAGTTGCAGCAGAAGCAGAGGAAACAGTAGAAGCATAAGAAGCATAATATATGGAGGAATGAACGATGGCTATTACAGCAGCAATGGTAAAAGAACTGCGTGAATTAACAGGCGCAGGTATGATGGATTGTAAAAAAGCTTTAAATGAAACAAATGGAGATATGGATGCTGCAGTTGATTTCTTAAGAAAGAACGGACAGGCTAAAGCAGAAAAGAAAGCCGGAAGAATTGCAGCAGAAGGTCTTTCAAAAGTAGTTATAGATGGTAATACAGCAGCAGTAGTAGAAGTTAACTCAGAAACAGACTTTGTTGCTAAGAATGAGAAATTCCAGAACTTTGTTACAGCAGTTGCTAATCAGGTTTTAAAATCAGATGCTAAAGACATGGATGCATTTATGGCAGAACCATGGGATTTAGATTCATCAAAGACTGTTAAAGACGCATTAGTAGAAGAAGTTGCTGTTATCGGTGAGAACTTAACAATCAGAAGATTTGAAAAAGTTGTAGCTGAAAGCGGATGTGTTGTTTCATATACACATGGCGGCGGAAGAATCGGTGTAATCGTTGAAGCTGATACAACAGCAGTTACAGATGATGTTAAAGAAGCTCTTACAAATGTAGCTATGCAGATTGCAGCTTTGAATCCAAAATATGTTTCACAGGCTGATGTAAGCGAAGAATACAAAGAACATGAGAAATCAATTCTTTTAGAGCAGGCTAAGAACGACCCTAAGAATGCTGGCAAACCAGACAATATCATTGAGAAAATGATTATCGGTCGTCTTAACAAAGAACTTAAAGAAGTATGTCTTTTAGAGCAGGAATATGTAAAAGCTGAGAATAAAGAATCAGTAGGCAAGTACTTAGAAGCAGTTTCTAAGGCAGCGGGCGCTGATGTTAAGATTAAGAGATTTGTTCGTTTTGAAACAGGCGAAGGAATTGAGAAGAAGAAAGAAGATTTTGCAGCAGAAGTTGCAGCTCAGATGTAATGCATACTAATTAAATATGCCCCCCCTCTCCCCTTGGCGAGCTCATTGAGTAAGCTGAGGGGTTTTTTATTTGTGCAAAGTGGGCAAAAGTCTGTATCTGCATGGAATTATGGTGATTATGCGATAAATAAAAAATAGGTCAATTGTAAAAGTTAATTCCACTTTGTAAGACTTACTTCCACCTT
>CAJJNI010000181.1 GCA_905193085.1 uncultured Lachnospiraceae bacterium
CAGCGTAGCCCGCTACGCCTACGTTTTTTGACATGCACTCTCAGAAAAATATCCTGTGTGAATGGTATAGTTATTTAGAAATCGTTATACTAGTATATATCTAAATGTATTATAAATATATATACTTAATTATAAAAGTGCAATTTATTACACACATAGGGCCCTGATAATGCCCGTAAGTGTCGTTTGTGACATACCTACATGTCGTTTATGACATTAATCGTGTATGTTGTGACATACAATGAAAATAATTGGAAAATTTATGTATAATAATAAAACGAGGGTTTGAAATTAGAGATTATGCGGTGTGCTTATGAGGAACTGGAGAGATTTCATTCATAATAAATTCTCTTAATGATGAAAATTTATAGGGAAACGAAAATATCCTTTGCAAATTTTTGCAGAGGATATTTTTTGTGCATTTTTATTTTGTGTATTTAGAATGCAGAAAAGTAAGGGGCATATTTTTGTGCGCATTGGGCAGTGAAAAATATTACATTATACAGTGAAAAATATTACATTATACAGTGAAAAAATATACATATATCAATGCTGTTTGTTACAAATGTAAAAAGACGATAAAATGGCGTATAACTGTCACATTTTGTCGAATTATGGGAGATGATATACCACCTATGTGTTGTTTATGACATCACACGTGCTTTTTATGACATGCAATGAAAATAATATGTAAAAATATGTATAATGTAAAAACATAAAGGAGGTGAACAAAGAATGTTAGAGCAAATAGCAGATTCAATTATATCCTCTTTGAATATGGATGAAGGGGATAAGTCAAAATATGAACTTGATTTATGGGGAATAAAAGAACTGCTACATAACCTGGCAAATATTTTGACGATGATTGTATTAGGTGTCATCATAGGAAAAATGACAGAATGCATTATTTTCTACATATCATATTCGGTTTTGCGTTCATTTGCAGGAGGATATCATGCGAATACAAGACTAAAATGCTATTTGTTTTCTACAATGATGCTGGCTGTTTTTATACTTACCGTCGGGACTTTAGCCGAACATATTGCCTTTGCAAATGTTATAATAGTCGTAGCTGCGGCAGTAATATTAATGTTGGCGCCTGTAGACAACAATAACAAACTGTTGTATGATAAAGAGAAGATAACTTTTAAGCGCATAACGGTTGCGGCAATGCTGGTAGAAATTGTTATTTATATAATAGTATATATATTTAAATGGAATATACCGGCAGCATGTATGGCAGAGAGTATGATGTGGGTAAGTATAATGGTAGTACTCGGAGAATTAAAGCTTCGGGTTAAAAGAACTTAAATCCTAAAAATTATTGAGGCACCATAAGTAAGAAACAAGTCTTACAGGTGAAAGAAAGGGGTACTATTATTATGAAATTCAAAAATATTATGAAAAGCTGTCTTAGTCTCTGCGTTATGCTTGCTACATTTTGTAGTGTAAATACTGCTTGTAGCTGGCTTGTATATCAGGATGACCTTCCGGAAGGTGTTCAGAGAATGCGAGAAGCTAAGTTTAAATAGACGAAAGATAAAATAATAATATGTATATATGCAGTTAATGCTGCATATATCGCCCTCCGGAACATTAATATTGTTTCCGGAGGGGGTTGAAGGAGACAATATGCCAATAATGAATAATATTTTATATTTACTTGCTAACTTATTTAGAACATATGTAATATTTATGCTTTGCAGCAGCATATGGGGAAATTTTAAGGGGAACAGAAAATATGAATTTATGGCATATATGCCTTTCTATATAATAGTGTCAGTGGTATATCTGATTAGCAAACTACCTGTTTTAAATATTGTATCTAATTTTGCAGGATTGTTTTTTGCTTCGTTATTTTATGATGAAAAATGGAAACGAAGATTATGGGGATTGTTAATGTCATATGCAATCCCGGTAGCAGTAGAGATTGCGGTGGTTCTTGCATTTTCAGAGAGAATGTTCTCTATATGGGAGATAACAATTATTGAGTATGATGTACTGTATTTATGTTTATCAGACATTATATTTTTTATTATAGCAATAGTTATAAGATACAGAGCCGGAAGAAGAGCAGAAAGTATTATATCAGGACAGTTTGGAATTAAAGACTGGCTTATGCTGCTTTTAATTCCTGTCTATGTAATATATATTCTATTATTGCTGTTTTCAAGTGGGGAACTTAGAAAATCACTCATTATAGTGAGTTCAGTATTGTCTTTGCTGGTTATTCTTCTTGTATTTTACTTATATGAAGAAATGATAAAGAGAATGCAGGACAGATTGGATAAGAAAAAGCTTGAGGACCAGAACAGGTATTATGAAAATCAATTAAAACTGATGCAAGAGGCGGAGGATCGAGTGAGAACCTTGCGGCATGATATGAAAAATCATATGTTGGCCATAGAAAATATGGTATCAAATGGGGAAGTTGATATGATAAGTGGTTATATACAAGATTTTATTGGATTAGCACAAGGATTTAAAGAATATTCAAAAACTGGAATTGTAGCATGTGACAGTATGCTTAATTACAAATTGAGCCGATTGGAAGAAAAGGGTGTGAGTGTTAAGGTAGATATTGTTCTCCCTAAGGGACTTGCACTTAAAAATAATGAATGGACGATTATTTTAGGAAATTTGTTAGACAATGCAAGTGAAGCATTAGAAAAAATGAAGGATAATCGGGAGATTACAGTAGAACTTAAATATACATATGATAATCTGATTATTTTCATACGAAATACATATAACAGTAAAATACATTTTGAAAATGGTAACTTACAGACAAATAAACAGGATAGTATCAATCATGGATTAGGTCTGAAAAGTGTTAAAAGTGTTGTTGAAGCAAATGATGGAAGCATGTCGGTAAATTATGATGAAAACTTTTTTGAGGTTCGTATAATTATTCCGGGAATGATAGGAGATGTATAGATGAAAGTGGCAATTTGTGATGATATGAAGCCTGTAGGTAATATACTTGAAGAAATGGTTATGGAATACGCAAAGATTAACCATAAGAAAATAGGAACAGAGGTGTTTGGGTCAGGGCAGGAATTGATAGATTATATGGCAAGTGGTTATGAACCTGACTTGCTTTTTCTGGATATAGAGATGCCGGAAATGGACGGCGTTGAAGTAGGAAAACAGATAAGGAATGATATAGGATTAAAGCAGATGAAGCTTGTATATGTATCTGGCTATGATGGTTATGACAGAATGCTTTTTCAAAACCAGCCAATGAATTTTATGAAGAAACCCTGTACAAGAGAAAGCGTTTTTAATAATCTGAAATTAGCTGAAGAACTTTTAGGCGTCGGTGATGCAATATTTCATTTTAGAAGTAATAATATAGATAAGAATATAAAAATAAAAGATATAATGTATTTTGAAAGCGTCGGAAGAAAGATGCATATTGTACTGAAAAACCAGATAGAGGAATTTTATGGGACTCTGAAAGATATAGAGGAACAGTTAAAAAAATATGACTTCATCCGTATTCATAAATCGTTTATGGTAAATTATCATCAGGCACAGGCTTTTACAAAAAAAGAAGTTGTTATGAATAATGGACAACATATATTAATTGGAAGGGCTTATAAAACTGAGGTCAATCACAGGCTGATGGATTTGGCGATAAAATATTAGTAAAAACTAACTTGACACTAATTAAAAATGATGATAAACTTAATGAAAATAAATTAAATAATTTCCTCAAAGAAGAGATATACTGTGCTATCAGTATGTCTCTTTTTTTTACACGGGCAGCGAGCCAGAGTCCGTGCCTGCACGAGACCTTAGCTGCTGACATGATAACTTAAGAAACTCGATGAGCGTGTTTCTCATGGTTTCGACTGAAAATAAGGAGGCTGAATAAAGTGCACTTAACACCACGTGAAAGTGAAAAACTTATGCTTCATTATGCCGGAAGCATAGCTGCACAGCGGAAAGAAAAAGGCTTAAAATTAAATTATCCGGAAGCAATAGCTTATATTTCAATGAATCTGATGGAGCTTGCAAGAGAAGGAAAAAATGTTGCAGAGCTTATGCAGTTGGGAAAACAGATGCTCACTGCTGATGATGTTTTAGATGGTGTGGCAGAGATGATTCCTGAAATTCAATTGGAAGTAACATTTATGGACGGAACAAAACTTGTTACAGTTCATGACCCGATTGCGGCAACAGGAAAAGTTATTCCGGGAGAATTTTTAATTGAAGGAGGTACGATTAAGCTTAATGATGGAAGGAAAACTGTTGAACTTGAAGTTGTAAATACAGCCGACAGACCGGTTCAGGTCGGTTCACATTTTCATTTCTTTGAAGTAAACAAACTGCTTTCATTTGACAGAAAAGCTGCATATGGAATGAGGCTTGATGTTCCGGCGGGAACTGCGGTAAGGTTTGAGCCGGGCGAGACTAAGAAAGTCGTTCTTACCCAGATAGGAGGTACGAGAGAAGGATACGGACTTAATGGTCTTGTAAATGGAAAGTTAGATGATGAAAAAGTAAAAGAGCAGGCATTTAAATTGGCAAAAGAAAATGGATTTAAGGGAATATAGCGAGGTGAACTGATAGTATGATAGAAATTTCCAGAAAAGAGTATGCTGCAATGTATGGACCGACTACAGGTGACAGGGTAAGACTTGCAGATACTGATTTAATTGCAGAAATAGAGAAAGATTACTGTGTTTACGGTGATGAAGCCAAATTTGGAGGAGGAAAATCTCTTCGTGATGGCATGGGACAGTCAGCAAGCCATACAGATGATGAATGTCTTGATTTGGTAATAACAAGTGCAATTGTTATTGACAGTACAGGGATTTATAAAGCCGATATAGGAATAAAGAATGGTAAAATTGCCGGAATTGGTAAGGCTGGGAATCCGCATGTAATGGACGGCGTGGATAAAAATATGATAATTGGCAGTTCAACAGAGGCTCTTGCAGGAGAAGGACTTATTCTTACTGCCGGAGGAATAGATACCCATATTCATTTTATTTCACCGACACAGATACATACAGCACTTTACAGTGGAATTACAACCATGATTGGTGGAGGAACAGGTCCGGCAGATGGCACCAATGCAACTACGTGTACTCCGGGTAAATTTAATATTCATAAAATGTTAGAAGCAGCAGAAGGTTGGCCTATGAATTTCGGT
>CAJJNI010000182.1 GCA_905193085.1 uncultured Lachnospiraceae bacterium
GAATTAATCAGCAAATATGCTATAATTATATATTGTATTAGTGTAAAATTTGGTTGAGGGTTTATGGTAAATAGCTTCAGGGGTAATGTTATGATGAAAAAAACTTACGAAGATATATTACAGGAAGTAATAGACAAAGCTACATTTGAAGAAATATTTGATATGGATGCCTTGCAGAAGATGCAGGATGAATTTGCGCTGTCACTTGAAATTGCATCTGTCATTACTGATGTTGATGGAAAACCTGTAACACTTCCAAGTAATTTCACATGTTTATGCGCTGATTATGTTCGTATGACTGAGGAAGGATTAAGGCAGTGCCGTTGCTCGGATTCGGTTATAGGTTCAACTGAGAATGAGAATTTTACGATAAGTAAATGTTTATCTGCCGGACTGATGGACGGCGGTGTCAGCTTTTATATTGGTGAGAGACATGTAGGAAACTGGACTTTTGGACAGGTGAGATATCCGGATGAACATCTAAGTGACGAGATGATTATCAAAAAATCTACTGTGTTAAATATTGACCCGGAAGATTTTGAACGTGAATATTTAAAAGTACCAGTTATGACAGAGAGCAGGTTTAATCATGTTGCACATTTTGCTGCAATCGTTGCCAAGAAGTATTCAGATGAAGCTTATTTGAAATGCGTTCATCAGGCTGAGGAACAATATAAATTTCAGATTGAAAGTGAAATGCAATCAGAAAAAGAAAGACTTCAGGTTGAGAATGCAATTGATTTTCTTACTCAGTTATATAACAGAAACAGTTTTGAACAGGAAGTCAGAAAAATTGAGCTTTTACAGACAATTCCTGTAGCTGTAATTGTGGCAGATGTTAATAATCTTAAGCTGACAAATGATATATTCGGTCACAAATTCGGAGATCAGCTTTTAGCTGAAATAGCCCGGATTATGAAACAGGAAAGCTTTGATGGTTTTATTATAGGCAGATGCGGTGGAGATGAATTTAATATTCTTATTCCAAATGGAAACAGACAGGATGCCGAATGGTTCTGTCATCGTGTGAACATAGAGCTTGAAAAAGATTATAATTGCTGTATAATGCCATCTATAGCATTTGGTGTAAGTAAAAAGGACCGCATCGAAGAAAGCATTAAAGATTTAATGGAAATAGCAGACCAGAAAATGTACAGACATAAGATTCAGATGAAACAGAAAGAGACTTTCATAGAAAAACTCAGAAGAGTTTTGATAGGAAGGCATCTTATCACTGAAGAAATTATGTTAGAGACAAAGCAGATTTCTGAGGCTTTTTCTGAGTATATGAATTTTGATGTATACAAGAAAGACATGTTTTTGCATTTGAATGAGATACATAATTTTGGGATAGTTGTTTTAAGTGATGAGGTTTATTCCAGAAGATTCGAGACAAAGCATGCGATTGAGCATGTAAGAGAACTCACAAAAGTACCTGTTATCAATTCGAAAGTTGCTAATTTATATCCGGCTTATTCAAGTGTTGCACCGTTAGCATTAAGTTTTTATGAAAATTTTGATGGTTCAGGTATCCCTAACGGACTTTCCGGAACAGCAATACCTGAGCTTAGCCGATATGGAAGAATAGTGTGCGATTTCATATATGCTTTATATGATATGCCGATGGGTATGGGATTAGACAGAAAAGCAGCAGAGAAAATGCTTGTCAAAAATTCCGGAAAATTATATGACCCTGACGCAGTTAAAAGTTTCAGAAATTTTCTTGCAAAATACTAATGCCAGAGTGTTGGAACACATAGTGTAGAACAATCCTCTGGTATTATAGTTGGGGATTTTTGCCCTCAACATCTATTTATTATATTGTGTTAATTATGCAGGCGTCGGTTTTACAGACAATGAACGCTAGGCTTCACTGCCATTACCCCACCCGCGTAATATAGATTACTTCATGAAAAAGAAAGGAGTTTCAAGATGGGTTTTATCGATGAAATTAAGAGAAGAGCAAAGGCAGACAAAAAAACAATTGTATTGCCTGAATCAATGGACAGAAGAACTTGGGAGGCTGTAGAGAAGGTACTTGCAGAAGATATCGCAGATGTTATCGTATTAGGTACTCCGGCCGAAGTTGAAGAAAACAGTAAAGGATTAAATGTAAGTGGTGCAACTGTAATTGACCCTAATACATCAGACAAACTTGACGAATATGTTGACGCTTTAGTAGAGCTTCGTAAAGCAAAAGGAATGACTCCTGAAGATGCAAGAAAGCTTCTTACAACAGATTATATGTACTATGCATGTATGATGGTTAAAATGAAAGACGCTGATGGTGTAGTTTCCGGCGCATGCCACTCAACAGCTAACACACTTCGTCCTTCATTACAGATAATTAAAACAAAACCTGGAACAAAATTAGTTTCAGCATTTTTCCTTATGGTAGTTCCAAACTGTGAATATGGCGAAAATGGTACATTCCTTTTTGCTGATTCAGGACTTGAACAGAATCCGGATCCTGAAAAATTAGCTGCAATCGCAATTTCTTCAGCAGAAAGCTTTGAATTATTAGTTGAAAAGCCGGCTAAAGTTGCCTTAATGTCACATTCAACAAAGGGAAGTGCAAAACATGCTGATGTTGACAAAGTAATTGAAGCAACAAATATCGCAAAAGAACTTCGTCCTGACTTAATGCTCGACGGAGAATTACAGGCTGATGCTGCAATCGTTCCTAGCGTTGGAGCTTCAAAAGCACCAGACAGCAAAGTTGCAGGACAGGCAAATGTTTTGGTATTCCCTGACTTAGATGCAGGTAACATCGGATACAAGCTTGTTCAGAGACTTGCCAAAGCTGAAGCTTATGGTCCTGTTACACAGGGTATCGCTGCACCAGTTAATGATTTATCAAGAGGCTGCGCAGCTGACGATATCGTTGGTGTTGTAGCTATTACTGCAGTACAGGCACAGGCTGCTGCAAAATAATATTACCGGAGGAATAACAGAAATGAATATATTAGTAATCAACTGTGGAAGTTCATCATTGAAATTCCAGTTAATTAACACAGATGATGAATCTGTATTAGCAAAAGGTTTATGCGAAAGAATAGGAATAGACGGAAGCCGTATCGTTTATCAGCCGGCAGGTGGAGAGAAAATAACAACAGAATCTCCAATGCCTACACATAAACAGGCTATCCAGATGGTTCTTGACTCATTAGTAAATCCTGAAAATGGTGTGATTAAGAGTCTTGACGAAGTAGGAGCAGTAGGACACAGAATCGTACATGGTGGAGAAAAATTTGCTTCTTCATCAATTATAACAGATGAAATGTTAAAAGCTGTTGAAGAGTGTAACGATTTAGCACCTTTACATAATCCTGCTAACTTAATCGGAATCAACGCATGTAAGGAACTTATGCCAGATACACCAATGGTTGGCGTATTTGATACAGCATTCCATCAGACAATGTCTCCTACAGCCTATCTTTATGGTATTCCATATTCATTATATGAAAAATATAAGATTCGTAAATATGGTTTCCACGGAACAAGCCACAGCTTTGTTTCAAAGAGAGCTGCTGAGTTCTTAGGCAAGAAATATGAAGATATGAAGATTATAGTTTGCCATTTGGGAAATGGTGCAAGTATCTGTGCTGTAGATCATGGCAAATCTGTAGATACATCAATGGGACTTACACCTCTTGAAGGTCTTGTAATGGGAACACGTTCAGGTGATGTTGACCCTGCTGTTATCGAGTTTATTGCAAATAAGGAAAATCTTGACATTGCCGGAGTAATGAAGATTCTTAATAAAGAATCAGGTGTTTACGGATTATCAGGAATTTCAAGCGACTTCAGAGACTTGGGTTCTGCTGCAGAAAAAGGCGATGAAGGTGCAAAGAGAGCGATTGATGTATTCTGCTATCATGTAGTACACTATGTAGGAAGCTACATCGCTGCAATGAACGGTGTTGACGCAATCTGCTTTACAGCAGGTCTTGGCGAAAATGATGCTGCAGTTCGTGAACAGATTTGTTCATACTTTGGATATATGGGAATTGAAATTGACAAAGAAGCTAACAATGTTCATGGAGAAGAGAAGCTTATTTCAACTAAAGATTCAAAAGTTGATGTTCTTGTAATTCCAACTAACGAAGAATTAGCAATTGCAAGAGAGACATTAGCACTTGTAAAATAATTAAAAAAACAATTGACAAGAGACTTCCAAATATGTATAATAATAGAAGTGTGTGTAGGAGAGGAATATGTTAATAGATTTAAAAGAGCTGTTTTCAAAAGATAATAATGAACTTCAGTACGAGTCAGATATTGATTTTGACAGTGTTGAAACTCGTTTTGGTTCCTTTAAAATAAAACAGAAATCTCCATTGAAGCTGACACTTTTTCATAAACATGACAGACAGTTTAGTGTTGAAGGAAATGCCAAACTTGTGGTTGACATTCCGTGTGACAGATGTCTGACAGATGTGGCGGTAGATTTTGATATTTCCATATCAAAGGAATTTGATTTGGAGAAAGAAACATCTGCTAAGGAAGATGGAGAGTCAGAAGAAACACGATTTGTGACTGATGCGCAGGAACTTGATGCTAAAGAGCTTATAAAAGAAGAATTATTCATTTTATGGCCATCTAAGGTTTTGTGCAAAGAAGACTGCAAAGGTCTTTGTAAAGTATGTGGTCACAATTTAAATGTTAGCGATTGCGGTTGTGACAGGGTTGTTTTGGATCCTAGAATGGCGGCGATTCAAGATATTTTTAAGAATGCCGGAAACTAATGCCGGGTTTATTATTCCGACGATTTTTTCGTTTGTAATGAGGAGGTGTAAACCGTGTCAATTTGTCCAAAGAATAAATCTTCAAAAGCAAGAAGAGATAAAAGAAGAGCAAACTGGAAAATGTCTGCTCCAAATTTAGTAAAATGCAGCAAATGTGGAGAACTTATGATGCCTCATCGCGTATGTAAGGCTTGTGGTTCTTACAACAAAAAAGAAATTATTGCTATGGACTAATAGCTCAAATAGCTGTAAATTCAAGGGTTAAGCAAATTATTGCTTAACCCTATTATTATTTATTTGCATAAATTTTATTAAATTCGTATAGTATTCGCTATTTTATTCTTCAATTACAAAAATATATATCAATCATTATTTATTCTTTTTTTATTTCAACCATATCAATGCCA
>CAJJNI010000183.1 GCA_905193085.1 uncultured Lachnospiraceae bacterium
GCCTCTTTCATTGACAATATCTGCGCATCTATATCAGACAGAATCATTCGTATCTCTTTCATTTTTCCTTCATTTCCAGTTGCAAAAATTATCTTCTTCACATTGCATACCTCTCTTTTCTTTATCTATTCGTTATCTGTATATACTTTCATGCATACATTACAGTTATATGATTTTTCCACATTTACCCAGTCATTTCCATATGGGCTTATGTAGCCTTCTGCGTCTGTCAAATCAACATTTTCACATCTTCCGTCAACAGCATATTCAACCGCAACCGGATGTACTGCATCAGGTGTGTACAAACGGATTACAATTGCAAATTTTTCATCTTCTGTTACTGAAAATGGCTGGTTTATATTGACTGTATAAAAACCGGCATTTTCTGTTTCACCTACTGCAATAAGCTCTCCGTCCGTCAAATCTTCTGTATTGTTGTACTGTGAAACTTTATATATTTCATATGCGGAATTATCGCCTGTAATATAAAATCCCACGCCCTTTACTTTCTGATTTCCTTTTGAGGTAAATACATTTGCAAAATAGCAGCTTTCTCTTCCATAACCAATCTGACCGACCCAGCCGCACAAATCGGTCTGATATATATTGTCATAATTATCTGTATTCTCTATTCCCGAATACACTATACTCTGCTGCCCTATTCTTGTATCCTCATATGAAATATAAAAAATACCGTCATCACCAAAATTTTCACCCCAACTGTTCTGACAGATAAATGCTCCATCATTTTGAGGTTTGACAGTAAAATTATCTTTTGAGAAATTATCATCCCACCCGATAATTATTATTTCATGATTCTGTTCTTCATTTCCATCGTAATAATAAGCATATTTCTCTCTGTTATAGTATTTTGAACGGCTTAATGAATTTTTCAGAGAAGTATATATTGATGTCTGGACAGCACCGTTTTTAAAAACAGCCTGCTTAATTTTGTCTATATTTTTATCTTTAATAATCTGTATTTCCTGTACATGTTTTACAGGTGAAAGCCCATCAGGAGATACCATATCACCGTATGGGTCATCTTCTTCTAAAACAGGTCCCTGCCACGAAAGCAGATAGGCCATTGACATTGTGTACTCTCCACCATCATCTACTTTCTTCGTAAAACTGTTCTTTAAAGCCATATGCTCGGCAGCAAAATTAAGTTCTTCCTCTGGCCTTATTGTTGTCTCTAATGCTGATAAAGCTGCTACAGCCCAGCATGTTCCATGACTTCCCTGATTTTTAACTTTAGTATCTCTGCCTTCATCTCTTAAATTATAATATGCAGGAAAAATGCTGTCCTGCCACACAGTTGCAAAATCGACTGTATTTATCTGTGAATCCCAGTAATTTTCAAACCCAAAATTTTCTGTAATTGCAGATGATGCAATGAACATCTGGTCTTCAACTATTTCAACAACACCATTAAAATCTATTTTCTCATCATTTTTGTAATAACAGTTCTGCTGGTCTTTGTAAAATTTCAATACAATATCTTTTTTCTGCAAAACCAGCTCATTTTCAGGATAAAAATTTTCCGCACAGTTAAAACATTCCGTAATTTTCCTGACAGGAACCATAAGCTCCATATTTCTACTCATATAGAAATCGCCTGTTTTTGCCATTCCGTCAACATAAATATATAGCGGCTTTGTGTTCACATCACCTGAAATGTACTGATTCCACATGGATGAATCATAATAACCGTCACCTGCATATGTAGCAGTATACCCCTTTGCATATACACTGCCAAATGCGCTTCCAAATAGTATTGCTGTTATAATCAAAAATAATATTTTTACTGCTAAAAATAATTTTTTTCTCAAATCTTTCTCCCCATTGGCGGCTTAGGTCCAGGAAACTGATAAAACTCTGTCTTAAGCATTCCATTGTAAATCTTTCGCTTCTTTGATGCCTTTTTACCAAAGGCTTTTTCGGTCTGTTCATAAGCTGAAATTATGTAAACCGACCAGTCCGAAAGCTTCTGTGCTGCATCACCAAATTTTCTGTATAATGCAGGCAAATCTTTTCTGTCTTCAAGTCTTTCACCATAAGGAGGATTTGTTATTATAAATCCGTATTTCTTAGGGTGGCTTAAAAGACCTACATCTCTTTGCTGGAAATGAATAAGATGGTCAACTCCAGCATTTCTTGCATTCTCCCTTGCACATGCAACAATATCTGCGTCTATATCATAACCCTGTATATCAGTCTTAACATCATAATTTACCAAATCATTTGCTTCATCTATCGCCTCATACCATGCCTTTTTTGGCACTAAATCTTTCCAGTTTTCAGCTGTAAAGCTTCTGTTCATTCCCGGTGCAATATTTGCTGCCATCATAGCTGCTTCTATAAGAAATGTACCACTTCCGCAAAACGGGTCAACTAAAATTCGGTCTGCCTTCCACGGTGTGAGCTTGATTAATGCTGCTGCCAGGTCTTCAGTAATTGGAGCTTTACTTGTCAAAATACGGTACCCTCTCTTATGCAGATGCTCACCCGATGTATCAAATGCAACCGTAACCTCATCTTTTAAAATAAATACCCTGACAGGATATTCATCTCCACTTTCTTCAAACCAGCTTATTTTATATTTGCTTTTTAATCTGTCAACCATTGCCTTTTTGGTTATTGACTGAATATCGGACAATGAAAAAAGCCTGCTCTTGACAGATGAAGCTTTCTTGACCCAGAACTTACCATCAACAGGTATATAATTCTCCCACTCTATTGCCTTTACACCCTCAAATAATTCATCAAATGTCTGTGCCTTAAAACTTCCGACTTTAAGCATTATTCTCTCTGCTGTTCTCAAAAATATATTAGCACGGCAAACAGCCGTCTCATCACCTCTGAATGTGACACGGCCATCTTCAACCTTAACTATTTCGTATCCTAAATCTATAATTTCGCGTTTAAGTACCGCTTCTAAACCAAAATGACATGGTGCAATTAATTCATACTGCGCCAAAACTTTCACCTACCCTGAATTTATCTGTATTAACACTAAACTTTGTAATCCTTAATCATTATTTTACCACATCTTAGCTTATAAGGCAATTACACAGTTTAGTAAATCTGTATTATCCGCAAATCAATGTTATCCATAAATATTGGCTATCTGTAAATATATGCAGCCTGTAAATCCGTGTTATTCAAAAGCTTTGATTCCACCGGCAAGCGACATGCATCTGTAGCCTGATTTTTGCATGGCAGATACAGCCAGAATGCTCGTTGCGCCCCTGTCACAATATAAAATATAGATTTTTTTCTTTGATAATGTTGTAAATGCTTTCATAAAACTGTCATATGGCATAGATTTAGCTCCTCTTATATGCCTTTTTCTATATTCTTTTGTGTCACGCAAATCAATAAATTCTACATTTTCTTTATTTAAATAGTTTTCTACCTCGCTCACTCCGATAAACTGTATTCCCATACACCAAACCTCTTGTTATTTTGGCAAATTCCAAAATTTTTATAATATTAATATATGTGAGGAAATTACATATGTTACAGGAAAACTGTAAAAAGCAAGGCTATCCTGTCGGCAGCAATTTTATCAGAAATTTCTACAAAAAATACCGGTCTTAGGATATCAGATTTTTGTCTGATATCTAAAGACCGGTACAATCAGATATTATGCCTGAATCCTCTTACGAGTCCTGCGCTCACTGAGTTAAAAATTATTTGCCACAGTCACTTTCATTTGTGCTGTTGCTATAGTTCTTTGAATTTGATGAATTTTTGCTGTCAGATGAGTTCTTGCCTGAATTCTTGCTGTTGCTTGAATTCTTTGAGTTTGATGAATTTTTGCTGTTATTTGCATTTGTTGAATTAGAGCTGTTGTAAGCATTCTTTGAATTGCCTGAGTTTGATGAACTGTTTCTTGCCATCTTAAATACCTCCATATCTGAAACATTTATCTGTTACAGAAAGTAGTATGTGCTATTTAATTAATCTTATTCACTGCAAAAATTTTTTCATGAAATCACAGCCAAACACACACAAATTTTTAAAAATATTCATATCCTGCTTTGCTGCTCATATAGAATGATTTTCATCATCAGCTTATAAGCTCGCTGAAAAACCTGAACACAAGTATTCCAAGCACTGACATTATAAGTGCTGCTGCTGCAAGAAGTATTCCTCTTTGATTCATACCAAAGAAATAAATGCTTGCAGGTATCGCCACAATAAGTCCTATTATTCCCAGTATAATTATAAGTTTACATAATCTTCCAATCATTCTGAATAAAATAAATATTCCGCCTCTTTTGGAAGATTTTTTTCTTACAGATTGTTCTTCTTCCTCGTAATCTGTGTCTCCCTCTTCTTCCTCTTCATAATCATTTACATAACGGTCATATTTTCTTTCATAATCACGGTTATAATTATTATTTTCATAAAATGACTCATCTCTTGAACCATATTCAAACGGAGTAAAATCAGGATTAAAATCCTTGTCAAAACCTGTTCCCTGCCTTTTAGTGCTGCTAAATTCATCTTCTTTATCAAATGAATATGTACGAAGAGCATCAAATGCAAGATTTACCTTTGCCATCATCTCTTCGCTCCCGGTTCTTGGATTATCCGGATGGTATGTTTTTGTCAAAATTCTATATCTGTTTTTTATCAAATCAAGAGTAACGGGTTGATTTAATGACAATCCAAATATATTATAAGCTTCTGTCTTTGTCACCTTAAAAGCTCCTTTCTTTATTTGAATCAGGTTATATCTGTATTTCTTTATTCAATTTCACAGAATATATTATACGCTCTTTTACTTTTTTTTCAAACATTCTCGAAATTGCCTTTTCATAGTAATCCATCTGTTTCTTATACCTTTTAATTAAAACAGATTCCATACCTATTTTAACATAATCTGTCTTATAATCAACTAAAACTATTTCATTATCTTCAATAAAAAATGCATCGATTATTCCCTGTACAAGAATCATCTTCTTTTCACAGTCATCATAAATTTCATCTGAATTAATTCCAATCATAAATGGCTGTTCTCTCCAGAGAAGTTTTT
>CAJJNI010000184.1 GCA_905193085.1 uncultured Lachnospiraceae bacterium
CACAGGCAGCAAGAAAACTGTCTCTCTCCCAGCCTGCCTTAAGCCGTATTCTCAAAAACATTGAAACTACATTGGGAACACCACTTTTTGACAGAAACGGACGGGCAATTTCATTGAATGAATATGGAAAAACATTCTATGATTACAGCAGGCAGATTGTTTCTCTGTGGGACCAGGCATGTCTTGAAATTTCACACCCTGATACTCTCAATCTTAATATTGCAGCCTTATATTCAACGAAACTGATTCCCGATATAATACGCGATTTTGTCAAAGAACACTCTAATGTAAAACTCCATATCGACCGTTTTGTAAATGAAAGTTCAATAATTTCCAATACTTGCGTTGCAATCCACTCTTCTAATCTGATTGCAGAAAAATATAATTCATATAAACTTTTTGATGAAGAATGTCTTATCGGTGTTTCTAAAAAACACCCTTTTGCACATCTTTCCCAGATTCCTCCGGAAGCTTTAAGCTATGAACAGTTCATCGTTATCAACAAAGAAAATACTCTTGCGGAATTAACTTACACTTTTTTTGATAAGCTTGGATTTACTCCAAATATTGCAATGGAATGTGATTCACAGACAAGTGTTGCCTCGTTCGTTGCATCTAACCTGGGGATTGCCATTTTCCCAACACTTACATGGGACGCATCGTCTGAAGATATTGTTTTTAAAACAGTTGCACACAATAAAATTGTACGCTCTATTTATATTTCCATGCCTGAAAATAAGCCTTCACAGACAGCCCGTATGTTTGTTAAATATTTCCGCAATCGTATTGAACAATGCTTCAGCTAAACCTGGCCAAGTTTCATTCTTTTTTCCACGTATTTAACTATCAGTGACAACGGAACACTTATAAGAAGATAAACTCCTGCAAGCAATGTATAACCTTCTATTGTATGGAAAGTCTGTGATGCAAATGTCTTCGTTATAAGAAGCATTTCAGGTAAAGCCACATATGACAGCAATGATGTATCTTTTACAATCATTACAAGATAGTTTCCAAATACAGGAAGGCTGTTTTTTAATGCCTGTGGAACTACTACTCCGAATAGTGCCTGTTTTTCACTGAATCCGAGTGCCAGAGCTGCTTCTGTCTGACCGATATCGATTGATTCTATTGCTGACCTTATTACTTCTGACATATAACAGCCATAATGTATTCCTAGTCCGATGACACCGGCTGTCATTGCGGTCATTTCTATCTGACTGTTTATTCCAAACCATGAAAGCACAAGCTGAATAAGAAGCGGTACAACATAGTACATATATACAAGCTGTACAAGAAGTGGTGTACCTCTTATAACTTCAATAAGTAATGTAACAAGTGCTTTTATTATTTTGTGTTTTTTGCTTATTCTTGCAAAAGCGAATAACAGTGCAAGAATAAAGCCGAGCAGATAACCCAATACCACTGCTTCTCCAACCAGCCCTAATGCTTTCATAAGAAGCGGACCAAGTTCATGAAGCGTATAACCAAAATCCAGATGATTTAATAATTCCATAATTTCGTCCTCCTCTTTGTCCTAATGCATATTTGATAAGTAACGATTTAAGAAAGCCTTTGTTCTTTCTTCTTTCGGGTGTTCAAAAACTTCTTCCGGTGTTCCTGATTCTGCAACAACACCATCATTCATGAAAATAACTCTGTCGGATACATCCCTGGCAAACTGCATTTCATGGGTTACAATAAGCATTGTCATGCCATCTTTTTTTAACTGCTTCATTACATCTAACACTTCACCGACAAGTTCAGGGTCAAGTGCTGATGTCGGCTCATCGAAAAGCAAAAGCTTTGGGTTCATTGCCAGTGCCCTGGCAATTGCAACCCTCTGCTGCTGTCCACCGGATAAACTTGCCGGATAAACATTTGCTTTTGATTCAAGTCCTACTTTTTCCAATAATTCTATAGCTGTAGCATATGCTTCATCTTTAGCAATTTTCTTTATTTTTCTCGGTGCAAACATTATGTTCTGAATGACTGTCTTATTTGCAAAAAGATTAAAACGCTGAAATACCATTCCGACTTCCTGACGATATTTTGTATAATCTGCTTTTGGTTCGCAATAATCTTTTCCGTCATAAATAATCTGCCCTGAGGTTGGTTTTCCAAGGAAATTTACACATCTTAACAATGTACTTTTTCCTGAACCGGACGAACCGATTATACAAACAACTTCACCTTCTTCAACATCCATATTTACATCTTTTAATACTTCCAAGTCACCAAATCTTTTTGATAAATTTCTTATTGACAGCATTGTTTTCACCCCATTTTACTGTGTATTTAATCCATGTTCTGCTTCTTCCTGTGTTATACTGTGTAAATCTGTTGATAAACCGTAATCTTCAAGACATTTATTGATAAAGCCTTCTTCTCTCATATCTGCAAAAACTTTGTTAAACTCTTTCATCATTTCTTTATCTTCAAATCTGCATGCATATCCTGCACCTGCTGCACCTTCAGGTTTATAATTAGCTGCTGCCTTCAAACCTGCAACTGTACTGTCGTTCTGTGCAATCATGTACTCAATAACGAAAGCATCTGTTAAACAACCATCAATCTTATTTGTCTGAACATTAAGAAGCAATTCTGTCTGGTCTCCCATAGCTCTTGCTTCTTTAATTGTTCCATCATTCTGCCAGTCCTGTGCAGTCTGTAAAAATGTTGTTCCTGTTGTACAGCCTATTACTTCATTTCCTTTTAAATCATCTTTACTTTTAACATTTGATGATTCCGGAACAACTAAAAGTTCTGAGTTCTGATAGAGATAATCACTGAAGTAACACTGTTCAAGTCTTTCAGGTTTAATCATCATACAGTCACAAATCATATCAATTTTTCCTGAATTTAAGGCTACAATTAAATTTGAGAAATCCATAGTCTCAACTTTAACTTCTTTAATTCCAAGTCTGTTACATGCTTCTTTAATAATTTCACCATCAAAGCCAACAAATTCTCCTGTTGACTGGTCTACAAATGAGATTGGAGCATCATTTGAAGTACCTACTGTAATATAACCCTGGTCTATGTATTTCTGTAATCCGGCTTCTGCCGAACTGTCTTTGCTTCCTCCTGAAGATGAACCTGATGAACTTCCACAGCCTGTAAGCATTGCTGCACCCATAACTACACCTAAAAATAATCCTAATAATTTTCTCTTCATATAAATTCCTCCTTAAATTTGTAACAGTAACAAAAAAAGACGCCAAACAATAATTGTCTGACGCCTTTGTCCTGCTTCATTTTGTAACTCGTTATTTGTTATTTAATTTACTAACATATTATCATATTTTTGTTATAAGTCAACATTGTGAAGACATTTTCTTATTACGATCAGCGGACCTCTTATAACATTTTTGTTATGAGCTATCCTCTTAAATGCTCTGTCTGCCTTGAATCTACGATTTTGTTATATAATTCTGTTATTTCTTCCGGTTTTTCCTGAAAATCACGATTTATCCATTCTCCCAGGAAACCAAATAGTGCATATGAATAAAAGCGTGCCTCATAACACTCATATACAGTTCCTTTATATCTCGCTGTAATTATCTGATAGAAAGCTTCATAAATACATGACTGAACATCTGCATTATATATAACTTTGAGTATATCCCTTATTTCATAATTAAATGCAAAAAAATCTGATGCATTACTCAGTGAATATTTCTGTCTCTCTGTAAGATTATGTTCATTTGCATAGCGGTCCCACAACTGAACAAGCTTAAATGTCAGTGCATCTGTCTTTGATTCAAAGTTTCTAAACCAGGTTGAACGATTTACACCCGCACTTTCTGCAATTTCGTTTACTGTTATTTTAGAAAAATCTTTTTCTGACATATATTTGATAAGTGCATCTGCCATACATTCTTTCAAAAACTGTGTTGCTTTAATATTTGTTCCCATAAAATCTGTCTCCCTAAGCAACTTTTTCTCTTAAAAGTTGCAATTTACTGTTAACATGTTGCTTTTTTTATTATTGGCAATTATAATACACTAATGCAACAAAAGTTGCATACTGCATATTATGATGTGTAAAAGTATTATAGACGCAGTTTATGATTTAGTCAAGAATAATCCCGGCTTTAATTGAAAGGAAAACATAAAAATGGCAATAAAAATTATAACTGATTCAGCCTCTGATATAACATTAAAGGAAATGAGTGAGAAAAATGTTGAACTTGTACCATTAACGGTACAATGTGGAGAAGATATTTATGTTGATGACAAAACTATCCCAATGGAAATGTTCTGGAAAATGCTTCTTGATGGCATAAGCGTCAAAACATCTCTTCCCTCACCAAATGAATTTCTTAAGGTTTTTGAAGCTGCAAAACAAACCGGTGACGAAGTTATCTGCATTTTAGTCTCTTCTAAATTATCAGGTACTTATCAAAGCGCAATGCTTGCAAAAGAAATATGTGATTATGATAAAATATACATTATCGATTCAAAGACTGCCGCCGCTGCGGAAAAACTCCAGGTTTTTGAAGCCTGCTCTATGCGTGATAAAGGAACCTGCGCTAAAGAAATAGCAGCACACGCAGAACAATTTAAAGAAAGAGTCCGTCTTATCGCCTGTCTTGATACTTTGGAATATCTTACAAAAGGTGGAAGATTATCGGCCACAGCAGCGAATATAGGTACTTTTTTGAAACTCAAACCAATAATTTCCATTGAAAAATCAGGAGAAATAAAGGTTGTAAAAAAATCAAGAGGTGCTAACCGCGCCATGTGTGATATGACTGATTTAATTCTTTCTTCTGATATATCAAAAGAACAGACACCAATTCCGCTATATGCATACAATTCAGATAATTGTCAGGCATTTATTGATAAACTTAACCAGTCCAGTCTTTCATGCATGCTTGAAATGCCCGAAGGTATAGGCGCCACAATCGGAACTTATATAGGACCGGGAGCTTACGGAATTGCATATGTTGAAAAATAATTACACTATCCTGATTTTTATTTCGGTCAATTGTAAAAGTTAATTCCACTTTGTAAGACTTACTTCCACCTTATAGGAC
>CAJJNI010000185.1 GCA_905193085.1 uncultured Lachnospiraceae bacterium
GCTATAATAAAAAAAGTACAAATGTTCGATATAGAAGTATTATACATATATTTTTTACTAACTTCAAAACTAACAAAACAACAACCTATTAAGGAGGAGCTAATATGCCAAACGGAAAAATAAGTGAAAAACAGTCCATGATTCTTGAATATATTAAGAAAGAAATTTTATCACGAGGTTATCCGCCTTCAGTTCGTGAAATATGTAATGCTGTAGGTTTGAAATCAACTTCTTCCGTACATGCACATTTAGAATCATTAGAAAAGAACGGATACATTCACAGAGACCCTACTAAACCAAGAGCAATAGAAATAATTGATGACGAATTTAATTTAACCCGTCGTGAAATGACTAATCTCCCTATTATAGGAACAGTTGCCGCAGGAACACCTATTCTGGCTCAGGAGAATATAGAGGATTATTTTCCTATTCCTACTGATATGGCTCCAAATAATGAGGCTTTTGTTTTAAAAGTAAAAGGAGAGAGCATGGTTAATGCCGGTATTCTTGATGGCGATCTGATTTTTGTTGAGCAGAAGAATACTGCTTCAAATGGAGAAATAATTGTGGCATTAGTTGATGATTCTGCAACTGTTAAGACATTTTATAAAGAAGACGGACATATAAGACTGCAACCGGAAAATGAATCTATGGAGCCTATAATTGTTGATGATGTCCAGATTATTGGAAAACCTTTCGGAGTATTCAGAAAAATGAATTAATATTAATAAGACGGTGTGAAATTCATTACTTATTTAACAATATACTATATTACTAATAATGAGAGGCTGGAAATATCAGATAAATTTCACAGGCCTCTCAATTTGACAATTATGCGATTAACTAATAAAATTATTTTTATTCAACCCCTGAAATCAGTGCATTTAGCAATGTCTGATTCCATGTGAGATTTGCCCTGTCAAATATTGCAAATGAATCTGTACTGCTGTCTTTTGCAAAAAGTCCGTTATCCCAGTAAAAACATTTTATTCCACGCTGTTTTGCTGCAGATACATAGTATTGATAAAGCATAGCTCTGTCAGCTTCATTATTTTTATCAATGGCACCAAATTCACCAATAATTACAGGTATTCCTTTATCAATAAATGTACTCTTTAACATATCAAAAATGCTATCCAGTCCTGCTTTATCTTCCTGACTTCCAAATGATGTTACTCCACTTGAAGCATCACCGGCCATTGTCCACGGTGAATAGCTGTGAACAGATACAATTACATTGCTGTCCGAAGGTACTTTTAATCCATTTATGGCATCTGCAACTATAGATTGGGCGTATGTTGATACAATAAGCGGTCTTACAGCATTATTGCCTCCACTGCTTCTTACAGTAGCCACAAAAGTCTGCCAGTATATATTAATATTATCTCGTTCCTCAGCTGTCCCACCATTCCATTCATTTGCACTGTTTTTAGTTCTTGGTTCATTCATTCCTTCAAAAATAAGCCTGTTGTCATAATCCTTAAATTCATTACTTATCTGTTCCCATAATTTTTTTAATTTATCATTCGATGATGTTGAAGAGACATCTAACCATGAATCTTCTTCATGATGTATATTTAAAATAACATACATATCATCATTATATGCGTAATCTACAACTTCTTTAACCCTTGTTATCCAACTGTTATCTATATTAAATTCGGAATCTACATGATTAAACCAGGTTACAGGAAGTCTGATAGCGTTAAAACCGGCATTTTTTACTGAATCAATCATCTCTTTTGTTGTCTTTGGATTACCCCAGTAAGTCTCATCTACATAAGCCGATTTCGACAAATCAGCGTCATCAGAATCAAATGTATTTCCAAGATTCCAGCCTATTTTAATATCTGCAACTACTTCTGTGGCTGTTTTTGTATTTTGCGACATCGGTTCACCACTTGTATTTTCAGACTGTCCGGATTGTATGCTTTCTGGTGTTGAAGTTATTTCAGGCATATTAGTTTCAACAGGAGTTCTAGTACCAGCAGGTGGTTCTGTACATACAGTCTTCGTAGTTTCCGGTTTTTCATTACTTCCACTACCACAGGCTGTCAGTGAAAAAACGGTAACTATTGAAATTGCTAAAGTCAGGCCAAATTTTTTTATTATATTGTCGTATTTAATTTTATTAAGATTAACAATACCCTTCTTATTAGCTGTTTTTTCCATTTTGTTTCTCTTAAATTTCATACTCTGTCCTCTGTAATTTTATAAAAGCCCCAACACAGTCAAACTGCATTGAGGCATATAAGGTATTATTTTTAATATTAGTTAAGATGGAAAACTTCACTTTCCCATGTTGCTCCATTTACTTCAACTACAAATTTATAATATTTTGTTGTATCTATTTTTGTAAGTTTTACTTCTGAACCACTTGAAGAGAGTGTGTTAAAATACTGTTCTTTATCAGCTGTATTAGCTACATCTGTGTACTCTCCGTCTTCACTGTCAGATACTACAAATTTAGCTTTAATATCTTCTTCGTTGGCACCACATGTATAACCAAATGATATTGTGTTACCTTTTATCTGTGGATTGATAAGAGCTATATTTTCTTCCGGAACAAATTCTCCTTCAGGAAGCTTCTCTCCATTTACAGTACAGTTTTCAAATGATAAATCTTCTACATTATGAATGTTGAGCGGATAATCACAACCTTCAAATGTACAATCCTTAAACTGAACATTTGAAATAAGTGAACGAGAATAACCCCAGATTGCAATAACATCTTTTTCACTCTCAGGTTTCTCACACTTAAAGTCACAATCCTCAATATAAATATCTTTAATTACAGGTGTTGTAACTTCTGTGTCACCTTCTTCATAATACATTGTGATAAGAACGGCTCTGTCTTCTGTATTAGCAGCTTCAATACCTTTTATATAAATACCTTCAACAGTTCCGCCTCTGTCACCATTAGTCTTAACGCTGATTGCCTGAAGATGTTCAACTGTTGCTTCGCTCTTATTATCCCTGTAGAAAATATTGCGCACATCACCTGACATCTCACTGCCAATTGTTACGCAGGCACCTTTACCTGTTATATAAGTATTGTTCTGAACTACAACATTTTCACAAGGTACAGCTATGCTGCTTCCGTCAGTATTACGGCCACTCTTTATAGCAACACAGTCATCACCTGTCTTGAATGTACAATTTTCAATAACAACATTTTTACAACTGTCAGGGTCGATACCGTCATTATTATATCCATTACCTTCAACTACAACATTTCTGATAGATACATAATCAGACATTACAGGGTGAACCATCCAGAATGGTGCATTATTTACTGTAATTCCATCAATTAAAACATTATCACATTCATATGTCTGGACACATGAAGGTCTTAAATAATGTCCCTCACCAAATACTCTCTGTTCTATATCTGTACCGTCTTCACCCATCTTAAAGAGCTCTTTACGGTCATTATCCTGTGTCTGGTCAGGCAGATATTTTGTGTTTTTCCATGGAAGCCAGTATTCTTCTTTTGTTGCCTGGGCATCAATAACACCATTACCTGTAATAGCAATGTTCTTTTTCTGATAAGCATAAATCATTGGAGAATAGTTGTAACATACAATGCCTTCCCAACGTGTAAGAACATTCTCATACTGTGAATAATCTGTTGTAAACATTAAATATGCATCATCTTCCAAATGTAATTCTACATTATCATCAAGATGAATAGCACCTGTATAAACATATCCCTTAGGAATTACTACTTTACCACCGACTTTGCCATTATCACCTTTATGGCTGCTTACATCAGCTATAGCTTTCTTAATTGCTTCACCATTTGATTTGGCAAGCTCAGCTTCTGCTGTTTTATCAGTAATTTTTTCGCTCTTAACTTCAGCACCAAAATCAACAATTGAGACTTCATAATCATCAAATTCAGGCTCATTATTCTTAACATCTTCAACTATTGAATCTGCCAGATCCCAGCCAGTTGCGTCTTTAGTAGTCTCTTTACTGCTATCATTGCTGTTATCCTTACTTGAAGTTCCACAGCCGGTAAGCATTCCTGATACACCCATTGCAGCAACTAATGTTAATGCAACAACTGTATATTTTAATTGTTTCTTCATAATTATTTCACAACCTCCTTATAAAAATTGCCACTTTATAAAAGATAACATAAATTTGTAAAATATACAAGTACTATTATATTTAAACATTATCATATTATAAATCTGAACTGTCTATCTCTTTGCCATCTTTCCATATTCTTTCCAAATCATAGAACTGTCTGCTTTCAGAATCAAAAATATGAATAATCACATCACGATAGTCCAGCAAAATCCAGTTTGCGGACTGATAGCCTTCTATTTGTTTTGGCTCAATGCCTGCTTTGCCGAAACATTCCTCAACTTCATCAGCAATAGCCTGAACCTGATTTCTGTTAGAACCCTCTCCAATTATAAAATAATCAGCAATAGTAGATACTTCTGAAATATCAATAACCCTTACATCTATTGATTTTTTTTCTTCTAAAGAATCAACTGCCATTTTAGCCATTTCTTTTGAACTTAACATGCTTTCTAAATCATCCTTTCTTAAATTATTATTTTAACTTATTCCTTACACTCTGTTTCATTATTATCCTGAAGATTCTTATAAAATTTATATGTTTTCTGTGTAAGAGGGTCAATTTTTCCGTTAATTGACTTTAAATACTCAAGTGTATCTTCAAGAATTTTAAGAAGTGCCTTATCCAAATCAATAAATGCCATTTCTCTTATTTCTTCAAGATTTCTTGCCTTATATCTCATAGGCTCAATATAATCTGCAACATAAATTATTTTATCAAGCATAGACATATCCGGTCTTCCGGTTGTATGATAAAGAATTGATGAAATAATATCCTTATCCGTTATATTAAACTTATGCATTGCAAGGAATGCACCTAATTTTGCATGAAGCAATGCAGGATTTTCTTTTTCAACCTCAGATAAATGTAT
>CAJJNI010000186.1 GCA_905193085.1 uncultured Lachnospiraceae bacterium
CAGGTGCATGAATCGTGTTTTTTTAAAATAAGACCGGTTGTAAATTCGATTGCAAAAATGAAAACTGTATAAATAATGCCCCGTAGTATTAAATTCAGCTTTTTAATCGAACGGCTTAGTGGAGCAAAAAAACTTGCAAACCCGTATATTGGAAACATCCAGATGGAAGTTTTGCATGTTAATTTTTTTTCACGCCGTCGAAATGCCAGAAATCCTGTCCATATTACCTCCAGAAGCCAGCCAATAAGACCACATTTTATGAAATTTTTGATAAGTCGGATTGAAGTTTTAGTTATATTTTCCATAAATACAGTATTGGCGTTGTACAAAAATTTATACATTGATTTTTGCAAAATAAATCGAATTACTTGCTTTTGGATAAATTATGTATTATAATTTTTGTGCGCATAAAGAGTAAAGAAGACTAACAGATAGGAGTAAAAGGATGAATAAGTCAGTTCAGCAGAATAGTGATAACGAAGGCCTGCATGAAGAATGTGGAGTCTTTGGAATGTATGATTTTGATGGAAATGATGTAGCCTCAACCATTTATTATGGGTTATTTGCACTTCAACACAGAGGTCAGGAAAGCTGTGGTATTGCTGTAAGTGATACCAATGGTGAGAGAAAAGTTCTTTCACACAAAGGAATGGGACTTGTCAATGAAGTATTTACACATGAAGAATTAGAAAAACTTCATGGTAACATAGGTGTAGGACATGTAAGATATTCAACTGCCGGAAGCAGTACAAGAGAGAATGCACAGCCTTTGGTACTTAATTATGTAAAAGGTACTCTGGCTCTTGCACATAATGGTAATCTTATAAATGCACCTGAACTTCGTCGTGAGCTTGAATATACAGGCGCTATTTTCCAGACAACAATTGATTCAGAAGTTATTGCATATCATCTTGCAAGAGAGAGACTTAATTGTAGTACAGTTGAGGAAGCTGTGGCACTTGCCATGAAGAAGATCAAAGGAGCATATTCACTTGTTATATCAAGTCCGAGAAAACTTATAGCGGCAAGAGATCCTTTTGGTTTCCGTCCGTTATGTATCGGTAAGAGAGATAATTCATATATAGTGGCATCTGAGACATGTGCACTGGATACAGTTGGTGCTGAATATGTAAGAGATGTAGAGCCTGGAGAAATTGTAACAATAACTCCTGAGGGTGTCTTTTCTAATAAAGAAATGTGTATACCAAAAGCCGAGACAGCAAGATGTATTTTTGAGTATATATATTTTGCAAGACCGGATTCACATTTTGACGGTGTGAGCGTATACCAGTCAAGAATTCTTGCGGGAAAATATCTTGCAATGGATTCACCGGTTGATGCTGACCTTGTTGTCGGTGTTCCGGAATCCGGAAATGCGGCTGCACTTGGATATTCACTTCAGTCAGGTATTCCGTACGGAACAGCATTTGTAAAAAATGGCTATGTCGGAAGAACATTTATCAAACCAAAACAGAAGAATCGTGAGAGCAGTGTAAGAATTAAATTAAATGTTTTAAAAGAAGCTGTTCAGGGCAAGAGAGTAATAATGATTGATGATTCAATCGTCCGTGGAACAACAAGTGACAGAATTGTCAAAATGTTAAGAGATGCCGGTGCAACAGAAGTTCATGTAAGAATAAGTTCACCACCGTTTCTTTATCCATGTTATTTTGGAACAGATGTACCATCAAGCGACCAGCTTATTGCGTACAACAGAACAATAGATGAAATTTGTGATATTATCGGAGCAGACAGCCTGGGTTATCTTAAAATTGAAAGACTTGGTGAGATGATAGGCGGACTTCCTCACTGTACAGGCTGTTTTACAGGAAAATATCCGTTAGAGCCGCCTAAAGAAGATATTCGTGGTGAATATTCAAAATAACAGACTGTATCATTTTCTAACAATATAGAATATAGACCTTGGAGAGGGTCCATAAACACTACTACTTTATAATACGAGGAGAATATAAATGACAGATAAGTACCAGAACCCATTAGCAGAGAGGTATGCAAGCAAGGAAATGCAGTACATTTTTTCACCTGATATGAAATTTAGAACCTGGAGAAGATTGTGGATTGCACTTGCAAAAACAGAGAAAGAATTAGGATTAAATATTACAGATGAGCAGATAGCTGAATTAGAAGCTCATAAAGATGATATAAATTATGATGTTGCAAAAGAAAGAGAAAAGCTTGTAAGACATGATGTTATGTCACATGTTTATGCATACGGTGTTCAGTGTCCTAAAGCAAAAGGAATTATCCATCTTGGAGCTACATCATGTTATGTAGGTGATAATACAGATATTATTGTCATGACAGAAGGTCTTAAGCTTGTCAGAAAGAAACTTGTAAATGTTATTTCAGAGCTTTCAAAGTTTGCAATGAAATATAAAGACCTTCCGACACTTGCATTTACACATTTTCAGCCTGCACAGCCTACAACAGTAGGAAAAAGAGCAACACTCTGGATTCAGGAACTTATGCTTGATATGGAAGATATAGAGCATGTCATTGCAAGCATGAAGCTTTTAGGTTCTAAAGGTACAACAGGAACACAGGCAAGTTTCTTAGAACTTTTTGATGGTGATTTGGAAACTATCAAGAAAATAGAGCCAATGATAGCTGAGAAAATGGGATTTGAAACATGTTATCCAGTATCAGGCCAGACATATTCAAGAAAAGTCGATACGAGAGTGTTAAATGTTCTTGCAGGAATTGCAGCAAGTGCACATAAATTCTCAAATGACATACGACTTTTACAGCATTTAAAAGAAGTAGAAGAACCATTTGAAAAGAACCAGATAGGTTCATCTGCAATGGCATATAAGAGAAATCCTATGAGAAGTGAAAGAATTGCTTCTTTATCAAGATATGTAATGATAGATGCATTAAATCCTGCAATTACATCAGCTACACAGTGGTTTGAGAGAACACTTGATGATTCAGCAAATAAGAGAATCTCTGTTCCGGAAGCATTCCTTGCAATAGACGGAATTCTTGATTTGTATATGAATGTTGTAGATGGTCTTGTAGTTTACGAAAAAGTTATTGAAAAGCGTCTCATGTCAGAATTGCCATTTATGGCTACAGAAAATATTATGATGGATGCTGTTAAAGCAGGTGGAGACAGACAGGAGCTTCATGAGAAGATTCGTACACTTTCTATGGAAGCAGGAAGAAATGTCAAAGAAAAAGGTCTTGATAATAACCTTCTTGAACTTATAGCAGCAGACCCTGCATTTAATATGACACTTGAAGATTTAAAGAAAACAATGGACCCGTCAAAATATGTTGGTCTTGCACCTGTCCAGACAAAAGAATTTATAGAAGAAGTAGTAAATCCTGTATTAGATAAATATTCACAGGAATTGGGAATGACAGCAGAAATAAATGTATAATATATAATAAAGAGGCAAAGCGGCATATTTACTGCTTTGCCTTGTGTTTTTAGCAGTGTTGGAATTTAATGGGAGTGTGTTTAAATGGATAACGGATTAGTTCATATTTACTGTGGAGATGGAAAAGGAAAAACAACATGTGCAACAGGTCTGGCTGTCAGATGTGCAGGAAATGGCGGGAGGGTGCTCTGGTTTCAGTTTTTAAAGACTGATATGTCATCTGAGAGAAAAAGTCTTGAAAATTTAGGTAATATAGATATGCTGTCCGGTTATCCGGAAATGAAATTTACTTTTAAAATGTCGCAGGAAGAAAAAGAAGCGGCAGCAGATTTTTTTGACAGCAGATTTGAAGAAATAGTAGCTATTACAAAAAATAATAAGTATGATATGCTTATATTAGATGAAGTGCTTGGTGCTGTAGCATTGAATATGCTTTCAGAAAATAAACTTATTAATTTCCTTGAAAATAAACCAAAGGGGCTTGAGGTTATATTAACAGGACGCGACCCGTCGGAAAAATTATGCAGCCTTGCAGATTACATTTCAGAAATAAAAAAAATAAAGCATCCATACGATAAGGGAATTAATGCACGAAAAGGTATTGAATATTAGCGCATTATGTTATATTGATAAGAATTTGAATAAAAATGTTGTAAATAAAGGTTGCTTTTTGAAAAAAAGTGTGTTAATCTTAAGAAGTGATGAATATTATATCATTGAAAAGCTATGAAAAGGAATAGTACTGATTGACCGGCATTCAGAAAACTGTTGGGTGATGTGAAACAGTGGAAGGAAGGTCAGGAACTCGCCTTGGAGCTGCTACTCGAAATTCATTCAATGAAAAGTAGGTGTAGACGGAAATCCCACCGTTATAGGGGAAAGGTATATGGCGTAATGGTCTGTATCTGTAGAGAGCATGATAATCATGAAATAGAGTGGTACCGCGTAAGAGTTTCTTTCGTCTCTATCTGTAGTAGATGGGATGGAAGAATTTTTTTTGCTTAATACGGGCAGGCTGGCAAAATGTATTCAAAAAGAAAGGATTGAATTAAAATGAAGAATTATCAAAAGTATCAAAAACAGTATTTTATGCCACCGGTTGATTGTTTTGACTGGGTAAAAAAAGAACAGGTAGAAAAAGCACCTATATGGTGCAGTGTAGATTTGCGAGATGGTAACCAGGCATTGATTGAGCCTATGGGACTTGAAGAAAAACTTAAGTTTTTTGAACTTTTGGTAGAAGTAGGTTTCAAGGAAATTGAAGTAGGTTTTCCGGCAGCTTCTGAAACTGAATATACATTTTTAAGAACACTTATCGAGAGAAACATGATTCCTGATGATGTTACAATTCAGGTTTTGACACAGTCAAGAGAACATATAATAAAGAAAACATTTGAAGCAGTTAAAGGTGCTCCAAGAGCTGTTATTCATTTATACAATTCAACCAGTCTTGCACAGAGAGAACAGGTATTTAAAAAATCAAAAGAAGAAATTCTTGAAAT
>CAJJNI010000187.1 GCA_905193085.1 uncultured Lachnospiraceae bacterium
CGGAAAAGTCATCACAGGGACACTGGAAAATCAGGGTGTCAACCAGTTTGTGATTTATATAATCTGCTGTTTTAGTTTTTTCATCTAATGTGTTCTTCAGTTTGAGCAGAATCTGTGAAAATTCATCGGCAGTTACAGGTTTTAAAAGATATTCAGTAACATTGTATCTGATTGCTGCCTTTGCATAATTAAAGTCATCATATCCGCTGATTATAACAATAGATGTATCCGGATAATTATTATAAACATATGAAGAAAGCTCAAGTCCGTCCATATGAGGCATACATATATCCGTAATTATCAGGTCAATATGAGTGTGCTTTAAAATTTCTATTGCCTGTGTTGCGTTCTGACATGTATCAACAAGTTCAAAATTAAATTTATTCCAGTCTATAGTTGTGCTTATTGCATTTCTGATTATACTTTCGTCATCAACAAGAATTGCTTTGTACAAAAAATCATCTCCCTGTAGTTATATGAAAAAATTGTGTCAAAAGAACATCAATATGATGCCTGTGGAGTATTCCGTGCTGCGCACTCCCACACTTCTGCCCGATATTCTCATATCGGGACGGTTTTCAAGGTCTTTACCCCGCTATGAGCAAGCTGCTGTGGGATAAAGACTTTGAGAACCTGGCATCATTAGTATATCACTGTTGTAAAAATAAAGCTACAGAAATAAATTACCGGTAAAGATATGTTAAAAGTATATGAGAATGCAGTAAAAGCGGCGCAAAATGTGCCTGTAAAACATAAATTTGACTTGAATTTACAAGTGCATTGTGCTAGAATGTAGTGTGTTATATTATTTGAAAATTTAATCGAATCAGAGGAGATATTATTTCAATTGGAAATATCTGTCTTACGGCAGAAATTCTGTGGTTCTGGTTATAGGATAAAATCATGAAATGTAACGATTGTAAATACAATCAAAGGAGAATCAAAATGGGATTTATAAGTAAGATTTTTGGCTCATACAGTGAGCGCGAGGTTAAGAGAATCAGACCATTGGTTGATAAAATTAATGGTTTGAGAGATACAATGGCAGCATTGTCAGATGAAGAACTCAGAGCTAAGACTGATGAGTATAAGAAGAGACTTCAGGATGGTGAGACCCTTGACGATTTGCTTCCAGAGGCATTTGCCACAGTCCGTGAAGCAGGTAAGAGAGTTCTCAATATGGAACATTACGATGTTCAGATTATCGGTGGAATTATTCTTCATCAGGGAAGAATTGCAGAGATGCGTACAGGTGAAGGTAAAACACTTGTTTCAACACTTCCGGCATATCTTAATGCACTTGAAGGCAAGGGTGTACATATCGTTACAGTTAACGATTACCTTGCAAAGCGTGATGCTGAGTGGATGGGCCAGATTCATGAGTTTCTCGGACTGAAAGTCGGAGTAGTATTAAATTCAATGACTAATGATGAGCGTAGAGAAGCCTATAATTGTGATATAACATATGTTACTAATAATGAATTAGGTTTTGATTATCTTCGTGATAACATGGTTGTATATAAGAACCAGCTTGTACTTCGTGATTTGCATTATGCTATTATTGATGAGGTTGACTCTGTTCTTATTGATGAGGCAAGAACACCTCTTATTATTTCAGGACAGAGCGGAAAATCAACAAGACTTTACGAAGTATGTGATGTGCTTGCCCGTCAGCTTGAGAGAGGTGAAGCAAGTGGTGAATTTTCAAAGATGAATGCAATTATGGGTGAAGCCATAGAAGAGACAGGTGACTTTATTGTAAATGAGAAAGATAAAGTTATCAATCTTACAGAACAGGGTGTTGCCAAAGTTGAGAAGTTTTTCTCAATTGATAACCTTGCTGACCCTGAAAATCTTGAAATACAGCACAACATTATCCTTGCGTTAAGAGCACATAACCTTATGTTCAGAGACCAGGATTATATTGTTCAGGACGACCAGGTTATGATAGTTGATGAATTTACAGGACGTGTTATGCCGGGACGTCGTTTTTCAGATGGACTCCATCAGGCTATTGAAGCTAAGGAACATGTTAAGATTAAAAGAGAAAGCAGAACTCTTGCAACTATTACATTCCAGAACTTCTTTAACAAATTTGAAAAGAAGTCAGGTATGACAGGTACAGCTTTAACAGAAGAAAAAGAATTCCGTGATATTTATGCAATGGATGTTGTCGCAATTCCAACTAACAGACCTATTGCCCGTATCGACCATGAAGATGCAATTTATAAGACAAAGAAAGAAAAGCTTCATGCAGTTGTAGATGAAATAGAAAGAACACATGCTACGGGTCAGCCTGTACTTGTTGGTACAATTAACATTGATGCATCAGAGGAACTTAGCGCAATGCTTAAGAGAAGAGGTATTCCTCATAAAGTCTTAAATGCCAAGTTCCATGAGCTTGAAGCTGAAATTGTAGCAGATGCAGGTATTCATGGTGCAGTTACAATTGCAACTAACATGGCTGGTCGTGGTACTGATATTAAGCTGGATGATATTTCAAAAGAAAAAGGCGGTCTTAAGATTATCGGTACAGAACGTCACGAATCACGTCGTATAGATAATCAGTTAAGAGGTCGTTCAGGTCGTCAGGGAGACCCGGGTGAGTCAAGATTCTTCCTTTCTCTTGAAGATGATTTGATGAGACTTTTTGGTTCAGACAAGCTTATGTCTATGTTTAATGCACTTAATGTTCCTGAAAATGAACAGATTGAGCATAAGATGCTTACAAATGCCATTGAAAAAGCCCAGAAGAAGATTGAGGGTAACAACTTTGGTATTCGTAAAAATCTTCTTGAATATGATCAGGTTAATAATGACCAGAGAGAGATTATTTATGAAGAGCGTCGTCGTGTATTAGATGGCGAAAGCATGAAAGAATCAATTTACGAAATGGTAAAAGATGTTGCGCAGGCAGCAGTAGAGAGAAGTATTCCGGAAGATGCTTCTTCTGATGAATGGGATTTCACAGAATTAAATACTCTCCTTCAGAACGAAATTCCATTTGGCGGATTATTCCCTGAAGATTATAAAGACTGCAAAGATAAAGAAGAATTAAAAGAGCGCATTAAAGAACAGGCTTTGGAACTTTATCATAAGAAAGAAGAAGAGTTCCCACAGGAAGAACAGATTCGTGAAATTGAGCGAGTTATTTTGCTTAGAGTTATAGATACTAAGTGGATGAGTCATATAGATGATATGGACCAGTTAAGACAGGGGATTGGTCTTCAGGCATTTGGACAGAGAGATCCTCGTGTTGAATATAAGATGAGAGGTTTTGAAATGTTTGATGAGATGGTTGAGGCAATCAAGGAAGATACAGTCCGTCTTATGTTCTCAGTCCGTATTGAGCAGAATGTTGAAAGAGAAGAAGTTGCCAAAGTTACAGGAACAAATAAAGAAGCAGAAGCTGCAGGTCCTAAGAAGAGAGCAACAGCTAAAGTCGGCAGAAATGATTTGTGTCCATGCGGAAGTGGTAAGAAATATAAATTCTGTTGTGGCAGAGGCGAATAAAATTAATTAAAAGATACACATACTTTAAAGACAGTTGCAGAGTGCTGGTATATCAGTTTCTGCAATTGTTTTTTATAAAACCAAAGAAATTTCAGTGTTTTTGTGATGATTGTGTCCAAAGGCTGTTTCTGGTTGTGTGAAATGACTTTTGAACATTCATATAAATTGTAAATTTGAAAAAAGAAAGGGTGATATAAATGGTTGAATTAGATAATTTCAAATTACGCCTGGCCGGATTTGAACAGCCATTACTTGAAGTGAGGGATTCACTTTGACCTCGCTAACAAAGAAAAGCGAATAGAAGAGTTAGAAAGAGATATGGAAGCTCCTGATTTCTGGGATAAAGGTGAAGAAAGCCAGAAAGCTATGAAGCTTTTAAAAAGTCTTAAAGATGACAGAGACGATTATGCAGGTATGAAACAGCTCTATGAAGATATTGAAACTATGATAGAGATGGGATATGAGGAAGAAGATGCTTCTCTTATTCCTGAAATAGAGCAGATGCTTGATGAACTTGAAAATAAGCTCGAATCAGTGCGGATTCGTACCCTTTTGTCAGAAGATTATGATAAAGATAATGCAATTTTGACATTGCATGCGGGTGCAGGCGGAACAGAAAGCTGCGACTGGGTAAGCATGCTTTACAGAATGTATGTAAGATGGGCAGAAAGTAAAGGCTTTACAACAGAGGTTCTCGACTGGCTTGACGGAGAAGAAGCAGGAATTAAGTCTGTTACTGTTGAAATAAAGGGTGAAAATGCATATGGTTATCTTAAATCAGAACATGGTGTCCACCGTCTGGTAAGAATTTCTCCATTCAATGCAGCAGGAAAGAGACAGACTTCATTTGCTTCATGTGATGTAATGCCTGACATTGAGGAAGATATTGATATAGAAATTAATGAAGATGATTTGCGTATAGATACTTACCGTTCGAGTGGAGCAGGTGGCCAGCATATAAATAAAACTTCATCAGCTATCCGTATCACACATATTCCTACTAATATTGTAGTACAATGTCAGAATGAACGTTCACAGCATATGAACAAAGATAAAGCAATGCAGATGTTGAAGGCAAAACTTTTCCTGCTTAAACAGAAAGAAAACGAAGAAAAGGCAGCAGGAATAAGAGGTGAAGTAAAAGAAATCGGCTGGGGCAGTCAGATTCGCTCATATGTAATGCAGCCTTATACAATGGTAAAAGACCATCGTACAAATGAAGAATGTGCTATGGTAGATAAAGTTCTCGATGGTTATCTTGACCCGTTTATCAATGCGTATTTAAAATGGCGGAGTCTCCAGAAATAAATTTTATACTTGAAGTCTGC
>CAJJNI010000188.1 GCA_905193085.1 uncultured Lachnospiraceae bacterium
GGAAATATCAGGCAGTGTCTTATTTTCATCTGAATGCTCTTTTAAAACTTCCGGCAGATTCTGCAATGCTGCATCTCTTCTGTATGAATTTAGTATCTGTTGTTCTAATCTGTTTAATGCTTCTCTTCTTAATTCATTTAACACTTTCACAGGTACAAAACATTCTCCGGAAAGCCTAATATCAATATTTTCAAATTTAAAACATGTCTGTCCTGTTTTATTAAGGCTCTTTAACAGTTGTGCTCTGTCTGTACTACTGTTTTTCGCCTGTTCTATTACAGGACCTGACACATTTATTTCAAACCATTCAGAATAAACGGTTAAACTAAGAGGCTCATCAACTGCCACTTTTAGCTTTGCATTGATTAAAACTTTCTTATCATTATTTATAAATCGCTCCTCTAAATCTGTAAGGAGCGCATCATTTTTCATTCTGAAAACAGGAACATTATCAAACTGTGCTGCATTTTTCCCTTTATATGGAATTAAAATTTTCTGTCCCTTTTTTACAGCTTCTTTTATTACAAATTCATTATAACAAACATTTGTTCGTTTGTCACTATCTGCTTTGTAGAAATTTGAATTATTATTTTTGTTTATTTTTTTTGAATCTTCTTTATTGTTAACTCTAAGCTCCATGACATCAGCTTTATTTAAATCTATTTCACTGCAAAAAACCAGACCTTTCTTAGTGTAAGAAGCATTTCCTGCAAATACACCATAATGATTTGGCCTTTCACTGCTCATCATATCCGCACCGTTTCTTTTATTGTAGTATCCTTTTGTAAAACCTCCGCGATTATATAAATCCATCAGTTTAATTCTGTCTTCATCTGAAACTTTATAATCAGCATTATTATCATTCAGATACATATCGAGATATTTCCGGTAAATTTCTGTCACACCTGCTGTATACTCAGCTCTCTTCATTCTTCCTTCTATTTTAAGTGAATATACTCCCGCTTCAATTATCTGTGGCAAAAAATCAATCGTACATAAATCTTTTGGACTTAAGCAGTAATCTTTATCCTTCATGGAGTTATCCTTTTTGCCATTTTTATCACAGAGATTATAATTAAGACGGCAGCTTTGGGCGCATCTTCCCCTGTTTCCACTCCTCTCACCTAAACTGCTGCTAAAAAAGCACATACCTGAATAACCCATACATAACGCCCCATGCACAAAACTTTCTATTTCGATATTTGGAGCTTTATCATGTATATTTTTAATTTCTTTTAATGATAATTCTCTTGCAGTAACAATTCTCTCTATATTCATTTTTTCGAAACGAACAGGCGTATATTCTCCTGTAATTGCCATCTGTGTACTCGCATGGATTGGAAGAAACGGAAAATATTGTCTTATAAAATTAAACACTCCCATATCCTGAACAATCACCGCATCAAGTCCACGCTCATAGTACGGCAGCAGATAATCATAGAGCTGATTTTCTATTTCCTGATTTTTGAGTAATGTATTTACCGTCATGTACAATTTTTTGTTCATCAGATGTGCATAGTCTATTGCACTAAGCAATTCATCATTATTCATGTTATCTGCATATGCTCTTGCTCCAAACTTTTGTCCGCCAATATACACTGCATCAGCGCCTGCATTAAATGCGGCTCTGACACTTTCAAATGTAGATGCTGGCGAAAGCAGTTCAGCTTTTTTATTATTTGTAATCATATTTATACACCAGTATTTTTATCCTTTTTATCAGAAGCTTTAATCTGAGCTTCTAAATGTACATTCTTTTTCTGTGAATCTGATAATTCTTTCTTTGTCTTTGTCAGTTTTTTCTCTGCATTTTCTAATTTCAACTGTATTGCAATAAGCTCATGTTTTAAATCATACAGCTCTTTATCTTTTAAATCCATTTCTTCCTGCTTTAATTCAACCTGACGCTTTGCCTTAAAATAATCATCTGCCAGATTTAATTCAAGCATAATATGCCGCATATCATAATTATGTCTTCTAAAGCTTTCATTTTCTGAATATTCTTTTATTTTGGCATCTATATGTGATGCAAGCTTCTGCATATATTCATTTGACTCATATCCGCTTAAAGTAATCATTTTACCATCTATTACAACCTGAACATCATTTTTTACCGTCATACCATTTCTCCTATTCCTAAATGTTTTCTTGCAATATCTGTTACAACCCTGCCCCGTGGTGTTCTCTGAATAAATCCGTTTTGAATCAGATATGGTTCATAGACATCTTCTATTGTTCCTGAATCTTCACCGATTGCAGCAGCTATTGTGTCAAGTCCGACAGGACCTCCATTAAATTTATATATCATCGTTTCCAGCAAAATTCTGTCTGTTTTGTCCAGTCCTAATTTATCAACCTCAAGTAAATCAAGGGCAAATTCTGCAACTTCTTTTGTTATAATGCCATCATATTTAACCTGTGCAAAATCTCTGACTCTTTTTAAAAGCCTGTTGGCAAGTCTTGGAGTTCCCCTTGAGCGCTGTGCCATCGCAGCAGCGCCTTCATCTTCTGTTTCCACATTAAGAACTTTGGCGGAACGCATAATTATTTCTTTTAATTCATTTACCGTATAAAATTCAAGCTTATTTACAACCCCGAATCTGTCTCTTAACGGTGCTGTTAAAAGACCTGCTCTTGTTGTTGCTCCTATAAGTGTAAAACGAGGAAGGTCTAATCTTATTGATTTTGCCGCTGAGCCTTTTCCAATCATTATATCAATGACAAAATCTTCCATTGCAGGATATAACACTTCTTCCACCTGACGGTTGAGTCTGTGAATTTCATCAATAAACAGTACATCTCCCTCCTGCAGATTATTTAAAATAGCTGCCATATCTCCCGGTTTTTCAATTGCAGGTCCTGATGTAACCTTGATATTTACACCCATCTCATTAGCTATTACCCCGGCAAATGTTGTCTTGCCAAGGCCAGGAGGACCGTAAAACAACACATGGTCAAGAGATTCTCCTCTTGCTTTTGCCGCATCTATGTATACTTTTAATTTTTCTTTTGACGCTTCCTGCCCTATATATTCATCTAATTTCTGTGGTCTTAAATGATTCTCTATTTTCTCATCTTCAGAATTGATTTCTGTTGATATTATTCGTCTTTCCATTTACATTACCCCATATATTTTAATGCCATCTTAAGATAATCTTCTACCGTATAGTTTTCATCATCTTCTACTTTCATTACTGCAGATTTGGCTTCTTTTACAGAATAACCTAATGCAGTTAACGCCTCTATTGCATCATTTTTAGCTCCTGATACATTTAAAGCACCATCAGCCACCGGCATATCATCAACAGGAACGATATCATCTATGCTCACTTTATCTTTAAGGTCAATAATTATTTTCTGTGCTGTTTTTGTTCCTATTCCGGGAGATTTTGATATAGCTTTTGCATCCTGTGAAAGAACCGCTGTACGCAGATCATTAGGTGATAACACTGATAAAATTCCCAATGCACCTTTAGGTCCGACACCACTCACACCAAGCAGCTGTCTGAACAGTTCCAGACTGTCCTTATCTAAAAATCCGTATAATGAAAGCCCGTCATCTTTTACATGTAAATATGTAAAAAGCTTAATTTCACTTCCTCTTGCCGGAAAACTGTTAATGACACTTGCCGGAACAAATATTTTATAGCCTATTCCATTATTTTCTACAACAACAAAATCTACATTTATTTCTTCTAAAGAACCCTTAAAATATGAAAACATATAACCGTTACCCATCTTTCTGTTAATTTATCATACACATAGTTTAAGTCTTTTGAACCCAAAATATGATGTCAGGGTCAAAAGCCCCCAATTATGATGTTAATTAAATTTACTCATTTATATTTTCGCTGTGAAGAAGTTTTTCTTCCGGAATGTATGTTTCAAGAATCTTCTCCAGATGCATAGCTTCGAATGGTTTATCTATATAATTGTCAAATCCTTCAGCGACAAAAAGCTCTTTTGCACCATTTATCTGCTGTGCAGTCATTGCTATAACAGGAAGTGTTTTATAGTATTTGTCATTAAGCTCTCTTATTCTGCTTATTATTTCTGAGCCACTCATCTCAGGCATGGAATAATCAAGAAGAACCATATCAAACACAGGCTGGTTTTCTAATACTTCCATGCACTCTTTTCCTGAAAGACATGTTGTAATATTCATCTTATAAGGCTCTAACATTGCCATGCAGATTTTAAGGTTTGACGGATTGTCATCTACTATGAGCACATTTGCCAATGGTGCTATAAATTTCTGGACATGATTAACCTCGATAGGTTTTACAATATCATTTCCTGAAATCGCATCATAAAGATTCATGCACTGAACCGGTCTTTGAAGCAGTTCTGCATTTTCATATGATGTAACTGCCGCAGATACATCCACAAGAACAACCGTTCTTATTCCGGCACAGACATCTGATGCCAGATAATCCTTATACTTGACATATTCATCTTCGCATATAATAACTGTTCTATATACATTTGATAAAATTGCATCTTTAAATTCATTTTCATCATGAATAAAATCCGCCTCAATTTCCAAATCCATACAGGTCTTTTTCATCATCATTCTCTGAAGTTTGTTTGTCTCAAATATTAAAACTTTGTAATTTGATTTTTCTACTTCCACTATTGGCATTCCGTTTATAATTTTCTGTGGAATTGTAATAGTAAATACTGAGCCTTCTCCAAGCGTGCTTTCTACTTTTATCGAACCATTCATAAGTTCAACAAGTCTTTTACATACTGCAAGACCAAGACCTGTTCCTTTGTGCCCTGCAAGACTTGTTGCATCTGACATGAGGAAATTTTCAAACAATTTGTGCAGCTC
>CAJJNI010000189.1 GCA_905193085.1 uncultured Lachnospiraceae bacterium
AACGGCATGGACGAGGAGCAGACCTACAGGAAGCCGTGCCAGAACAGAGGCGATCCAGATAGAAGCCGCCAAATATTATCCGGGGCTTATGAGAAAAATATATTTAAAAGGCTACCGGTATAACCTTCATTTAAAACCTAAAGCACTTCTTATAGAAGTTGGTGCACAGAATAATACTGTAGAAGAAGAGATGAATGCAATGGAACCTCTGGCAGATATTATTGCGAGGGTTCTTTCAGGAGAGCAGTAAATGTGTTATCATTAGAGACTGAAGCATTAGAACATGGAATAAATATAGTATAAAAAGTATCAGTTGATAAAAATCTGCTCCTATGATAGAATAATACGCAGTATAAATGTGAAAAAAACAGATTGGAGGATATTATGAAATATACAGCTTTTTTGATAAAGTATGGTGAAATTGGTATTAAAGGGAAGAACAGACATCTCTTTGAAGAAGCTCTTGTAAGACAGATACAGTACGCACTTTGTGGTGCAGAAGGAAAATTTGATGTTACTAAAGAGCAGGGAAGAGTATATGTAGAATGTCTGACTGATTATGATTATGATGAAGTGATTGACTGTTTGAAGCGTGTTTTTGGTATAGTGGGAATCTGTCCTGTAGTTCATATTGAAAATAAGGGTGTTGATAATCTTTGTGAAGAGGTTGTTTCATATGTAAAAGAAGCTTACGAGGATAAGCCGGTTACATTTAAAGTAAATGCACGTCGTGCAAAGAAAAATTATCCGTTAAATTCAATGGAAATCAATGCTCTGCTTGGTGAAAAAATATTAGATGTCATGTCTAATTTCAGTGTTGATGTACACAAACCACAGCTTACTTTAAATGTGGAAATTCGTGAAAAAATATATATTTATTCAGAAATTATACCCGGTCCCGGTGGAATGCCTGTAGGAACAAGTGGAAGGGCAACTCTTTTATTATCAGGTGGAATTGACAGTCCTGTTGCCGGTTACATGATAGCAAAAAGAGGTGTCACAATTGACGCTGTTTATTTCCATGCACCGCCATATACAAGCGAGAGAGCAAAGCAGAAGGTTATAGACCTTGCAAAGCTTGTAGCAAAATATTCAGGACCGATAAATCTTCATATAGTTAATTTTACTGATATTCAGTTGTATATATATGAAAAATGTCCTCATGATGAGCTGACTATAATTATGAGAAGATACATGATGAGAATAGCAGAGCATTTTGCAAAACAGAATAATTCACTTGGACTTATAACTGGAGAGAGTATCGGACAGGTTGCAAGCCAGACAATGCAGAGTCTTTTAGTTACAAATGAAGTATGCGAACTGCCTGTATATCGTCCTTTGATTGGAATGGACAAGCAGGAAATCATTGCAATAGCAGAGAAGATAGATACATTTGAGACATCAATTCTTCCATATGAAGACTGCTGTACTATATTTGTAGCAAAACACCCTGTTACAAAACCAAATCTTAAAGTTATAAAACGCTCAGAGACAAATCTTGAAGAAAAGATTGATGAGATGGTAAAAGAAGCAATAGATACAACAGAAATAATTAGTGTAACATCATCTATGGAATAGAAATAAAAAAGCTGCAGGAATGATTTCCTGCAGCAGATGTATTATGCCTGATATGGTTTAAGTGTTTCTAAAATTTCATCTACATTATCTTCGGCATGAATATTTAAATCGATTGGTTTTGATAAATCAAGACTAAAAATACCCATAATTGATTTTGCATCAATTACATATCTTCCTGAAACTAAATCAAAATCATAATCATATTTTGTGATTTCATTTACAAATGATTTTACCTTGTCTATGGAGTTTAATGTGATTTTAATTGTTTTCATGTTAAGTACCTCCCTTTATTATGTTTTATTTTTATTACAGTAATATATTACAATTATTAAAAATAAAAGTCAATATATATAATGTAAAAGTTTATTTACAAGATTAATATAAAGAAAGTGAAACTATTATGAATGATAAAAAGAAAGTAGCATTCCACAGTCTTGGGTGCAAGGTTAATTCCTATGAAACTGATGCCATGCAGCAGCTTCTGGTAAACAGTGGTTACGAGATTGTACCATTTGAACCGGGTGCTGATGTTTATATAATTAATACATGTACTGTTACAAATATTGCTGACCGTAAATCAAGACAGATGCTTCATAAAGCAAAAAAAATGAATCCTGATGCAATAGTTGTTGCAGCTGGATGTTATGCACAGGTATCAGCAGAAGAAGCCATGAAAGATGCAGGGGTTGATATTGTAGTAGGAAACAATAAAAAACATGAAATTGTAGAAATTCTGGCTGAATACACGGGTCAGGATAAAATTGCAGCATATTCAGATATAAATAAGCCGCATACTGAGTATGAAACATTAAATATAACACAGACTGCAGAGCATACAAGGGCATATATAAAAATACAGGATGGATGTAACCAGTTTTGCAGCTACTGCCTTATTCCGTATGCCAGAGGCCGTGTAAGAAGCAGAAAAATGCAGGATATAATTGATGAAGTGAAAACTCTTGTAAAAAACGGTTATAAGGAAATTGTGCTGACAGGAATACACATAAGCTCATATGGAACAGATTTGGCTAAAGAAAATCAGGCAGAAGTTAATTCTTATGAAGATGGTTATAATGTAAATAACAGTATGCTTTTAGAGCTTTTAAACGGACTTAATAATGTTGAAGGGCTTAAAAGAATAAGATTAGGTTCTCTTGAACCAAGAATTATGACTAAAGAATTTGTTCAGGAAATTTCAGAGATGGAAAAAATTTGTCCACATTTTCATCTGTCACTTCAAAGTGGCTGTGAAGCAACATTAAAGAGAATGAACAGACACTATTCACCACAGGAGTACAGACAAAGCTGCGATTATATAAAACAGTATTTTGAACATTCTGCACTTACTACAGATGTAATAGCAGGCTTTCCGGGGGAAACTGCGCAGGAATTTTTGGAATGTCTGGAATTTGTTGACAGCATAAGTTTTTATGAGACACATATATTTAAATATTCAAAAAGAAAAGGAACTAAAGCTGCAATAATGCCTGACCAGGTAGATGAGAAGATAAAAGCAGAGAGAAGCAATGAGCTTATAGCATTAAATAAAAAACACAAAACTGATTTTATGAAGTATTATATTGGCAGAAATACGGAAATACTTGTAGAAGAAAAGTGCGAAATAAACGGAGAAGAATACCAGACCGGATATACAAAAGAATATGTTAAAGTTGCAGTAAAATCAGACAAAGATTTATCAAACACAATTATAGAGGGAAAAATAGAAAAATTTCTGACAGACGATATAATGCTTTTATCTGTTGAAGAATAACTTTTATTAAAAATATATTGAATTTTGTTTCAATTTATATTAAAATATAAATAATTAGGAATAAGGGCGTGAATAGAATATGCAGAATAAGAACAATACACAGTTTTTTAAAGTGAAGACAGAACAGGAAATTAAAGTAAAAGATGTTTTAAGAGTTGTGCATGAAGCTCTTACTGAAAAAGGATATGACCCTGTTAATCAGATTGTAGGATATATAATGTCAGGAGACCCGACATATATTACAAGTTATCTTAATGCAAGAAGTCTCATAATGAAAGTGGAAAGAGACGAGCTGTTAGAGGAAGTATTATCAGAATATATCAACCATAATGCATGGAGAGAAGAATAATACAGAAGTTTTAGACTATATTTTTTAATCAGGAGGTTAATATGCGGATAATGGGACTTGATTACGGCTCTAAGACAGTTGGAGTTGCAATAAGTGACCCGTTATTGATGACCGCACAGGGAATAGAGATTATACGCAGAGAATCGGAGAAGCGGCTTAGAAGAACATTAGCAAGGATAGAAGAACTTGTTAAAGAATATGAAGTCGAAAAAATAGTGCTTGGTTTTCCGAAACATCTTAACAATTCAGTGGGTGAGAGGGGAGAAAAATCACTTGAATTAAAAGAGATGATTGAGAGAAGATGCGGGCTGGAAGTAATAATGTGGGATGAACGATTTACAACAGTAGAAGCAAACAGAACACTGATAGAAGCAGATGTACGCCGGGAGAACCGGAAAGACTATGTTGACATGCTTGCTGCTGTATTCATTTTACAGGGTTATCTTGATTCAATCAGAAAATAAAATTGTCTCATTAATTCTTAACAGTAAGAAATGTAAGATATAATGAGACTTGCCTTTGTGCGTGTTTTTAATAGTGGGAATCGAAACAAAGATATCAGACAGGAATGTGGAAGTGCACAGCACGGAACAATCTACAGGTATTATACAGATAATACTATAAAAGTAAAATATAATAAGAGTATAATTTTGAAAGGAAAAATAATATGGAGAAAATAGAATTTACTTTTTCTGACGGAGAAGAAAGGGTAGAATTTTTTGTTGTGGAACAAACTATGTTAAACGGACATCAATATCTGCTTGTTACGGATTCAGAAGAAGATGAAGCAGATGCATATATATTAAGAGATGCAGGTAAAAATGATGAAGATGAAGTTTTGTATGAAATGGTAGAAGATGAATCGGAATTAGATGCAGTAGGTGCGGTTTTTGCAGAACTTTTAGATGATATCGATTTACAATAAAATGGAGGTGTTGTTTTGAAAAATATAAATCATTCAAAACTAAAAATTATACCGCTTGGCGGTCTGGAACAGATTGGTATGAATATTACCGCTTTTGAATTTGAAGACAGCATTATAGTTGTCGACTGCGGACTTTCATTCCCGGAAGATGATATGCTTGGAATCGACCTTGTAATTCCAGATGTAACATATCTTAAAG
>CAJJNI010000190.1 GCA_905193085.1 uncultured Lachnospiraceae bacterium
AGCCTAAATCTCTTGCTTTCTGATTCATCAGTTTAGCAAAACCCTCTACATTTGTACTGACATGCTCTGCTATTGCTACAGCAGCATCATTATGAGATTCAAGCATAAGCGAATACAACAAATCGTGAAGCTTATATTGTTCTCCTTCTGACACACCTAAATGAACTTTTGGCTGTGAAGCTGCTTTAGAAGAAATTGTAACATAATCATCAGGATTTGAATTTTCAAGTGCACATATACAAGTCATAATTTTTGTAGTGCTTGCCATAGGCATTTCTTTTTCTGCATTTTTTGCATACAAAATTCTGTTTGTATCCGCATCAATAATTACCGCACTCTGTGCATAAAGATTTAAAGTTTCATTTTCAGCAGGTTGTTTTATCATAAAACTTTCTTTGTAAAACTGGTTTGCGTATGTACTATTTTCTATACTGCCCTCTATGTTTAAATAATAATCAAGACAAAAAGATGTAAGTATAATAATTACAGTTATTATTCTGTAAATAATTTTTTTCAATTAAAAACACCCGTAACAGTCATTAGTAATTACTATGAAAGTTACAGGTATTTTATTCTTATATATATTTTATTATACGGGAAGAGCCTTTAAGAAAAATAACGATAACGGAATTGTAATAAGTGACAATAATGTTGTAACTGCAAATAATTCTGATGCATATGTGCTGTTTTTATCATATTTTACTGCAAATATCATGCACATTGTCGCTGTCGGAGATGCTGTTGCAATCGTTAATACTCCCATCAAAATTCCATCTCCGAAAAACGGTTTGAAAATACAGATAAATACAAGCGGAAGTATAATTAGTTTCAACAGACATACAAGATAAATTCTTGGTTTTTTAAATGTTTTTGTTATATCTGTCTGTGCAATGCATACACCTGCTATTAACATCGCAACAGGCGTATTCATATCTCCTAAATATTCCAGCGGATACATCATGAAATCAGGCAGTATTATTCCTGCCACATAAAATATTATCCCGACTATTATTGCAAAACTTGCAGGTGATGTAACTGCTTTTAACATATCCTTTTTTTCACAGCTTCCGCGCATGCAGATAATGCCATGCGACCATATAAGGAAGTTAAAAACAGTAATATATGCAGTCAGGTAAAATACTCCTTCATAACCATATATCTCATTTACAAGCGGTATTGCAAGAAAACCACAATTTGTATAAATTACTGCAAGTCTCTCATTAACCAAATCTGCCTGTTTATTTCGCAAAAACAGTGCAGCAATAAGCATTCCAAGCAGATGTGAGGCCAGTGCTAAAGCTAAACTTATAAGCAGTCCATTCATCATCTTCGCATCAAATTCTTTTTGGTACGAGCAAAATAATATACATGGATTTATAAGATACAGCAGTAAATTTGAAAGAACATTATTTCCATTGTTATCTATTAATTTTTTCTTATAACATACTACAGCAACTATTATAATTACGAACATCGTAAATATCTGTTTTGCTGCAAGGCTCACAATTTCCATTATTTTATATCTCCATTTTATAAATTAGGACGGATAATTTTAGGACGGAAACCGGCTTTGTCTAATACTTTAAATATTCTGTTCTTGTGCTCTGTTCCAAAAGCTTCTAATGTAATCTTTAATTCAACAGCTTCATTTCTGTTAGTTGCAACAAACTGATTATGGTCAAGCTTGATTACATTTCCCTGTTCTTTTGCAATCAGTTCTGATACTTTAACTAATGAACCCGGTTTGTCAGGAAGAAGAACTGATATTGTAAATATTCTGTCTCTCTGGATAAGACCGTACTGTACGGTAGATGACATTGTTATTAAATCCATGTTACCGCCGCTTAATATTGAAACGATTTTTTTACCTTTAACATCAAGATGTTTTAATGCTGCTACAGTTAAAAGTCCTGAGTTTTCTACTATCATTTTATGATTTTCTACAATATCAAGGAATGAAACTACAAGCTCATCGTCTTCTACTGTCATTATATCATCAAGATTTTTCTGGATATATGGAAAAATATTACTTCCCGGAGTCTTAACAGCAGTACCGTCTGCAATTGTGTTTACATTTGGAAGACTTACAACTTTTCCCTGTTCAAGAGAAGCTTTCATACAGCTTGCACCTGCAGGCTCCACACCTATAACTTTAATCTTCGGATTTAATAATTTGGCAAGTGTTGAAACACCTGTTGCAAGACCGCCGCCTCCGATTGGTACAAGTATATAATCAACTGTAGGAAGCTCTTTTACAATTTCCATTGCGATTGTTCCCTGTCCTGTCGCAACTGTTAAATCGTCAAACGGGTGTATAAATGTATAACCGTTCTTATCTGCAAGTTCATATGCATGATTGCAGGCTTCATCATAAACATCTCCGTAAAGTACAACATCTGCACCAAGCTGTTTTGTTCTGTTTACTTTGATAAAAGGTGTGCTTGTAGGCATAACGATTGTAGCCTTGACACCGTATTTTCTTGCTGCATATGCAACACCCTGTGCATGGTTTCCTGCTGATGCTGTGATAAGTCCTTTGGCTCTTTCTTCATCACTCAATGTACTAATTTTGTAGTATGCGCCTCTGATTTTATATGCACCTGTCATCTGCATATTTTCAGGCTTTAAATATACTTTATTGCCTGTCATTACAGATAAATATTCGCTGTATACGAGTTTCGTCGGCTGTGTAACTTTTGAAACAATTTCACTTGCTTCTTCAAATTTGTCTAATGTTAACATTTTTATCATCCTCTTTTTTAATTTTCGTAATTAAATAATGCATGAACAAAATCTGTTGCATTGAATTTCTGTAAATCATCTATTGTCTCACCGACTCCGATATATTTTACCGGAAAGCCAAGTTCAGACTGAATTGCAACAGCTATTCCGCCCTTTGCAGTACCATCTAATTTTGTTAAAATTATTCCCGTGACATCTGCAACCTCTGCAAACTGTTTTGCCTGTGCTAACGCATTCTGGCCTGTTGTTCCATCAAGTACAACTAATGTTTCTCTGTGTGCGTCTGGAAATTCTCTTGTTAAAATTCTGTCGATTTTCTTTAGCTCTTCCATTAAATTTTTCTTGTTGTGAAGACGTCCTGCAGTGTCACATAAAAGAACATCTGCATTTCTTGATTTGGCAGCAGCAACCGCATCATATATAACAGAAGCCGGGTCTGCACCTTCCTGACCTCCAATTATTTCCACATCAGCACGTTTTGCCCATTCAGCTAACTGTTCACCTGCTGCGGCCCTGAAAGTATCAGCCGCTGCAAGAATAACTTTTCTTCCCTGGTCTTTTAATTTTCCTGCAAGTTTTCCTACTGATGTTGTTTTTCCAACACCATTAACACCTATTACCAGAACCACCGACTGCTTTGTCTCAAATTCATACGCAGTCTCACCGACATCCATCTGCTTTATAATGCTGTCCATGAGAAGTTTTTTACATTCTTCCGGTTCTTTTATGTGCTGCTCTTTTACCAGGGATTTCAGATTCTCAATTATTGCATTTGTGGCATTAATTCCAATGTCACCCATAACAAGTGTTTCTTCGATTTCCTCGTAAAAATCATCATTGATACTTGAAAATCCCTTAAAAATAGAGTCGATTCCGGAAACAATGTTCTCTCTGGTTTTTGTCAGTCCGGAAACTAATTTTTTGAAAAAACCTTTTTTTTCTTCTGCCATAAACCATACTCCTTTTTATGTTTTTGTTTTAATTATCTAAATCATCTTCTATAAGATTAACTGATACAAGAGTGGATACACCTTTCTCCTGCATGGTTATTCCATACAATCTGTCTGCTGCAGCCATTGTACCTCTTCTGTGAGTTATTATTATAAACTGGGTGTTTTTAGTCAGTTTATTTAAATAGCGCGCATATCTGTCTACATTTGAATCATCAAGCGCGGCTTCAATCTCATCTAAAAGACAGAACGGTGATGGTTTAAGATTCTGAATTGCAAATAAAAGTGCTATTGCAGTAAGTGCTTTTTCACCACCGGAAAGCTGCATCATGTTACCAAGCTTTTTACCAGGCGGCTGCGAATTTATGGTTATTCCAGCCTCTAAAACATCTGCATCATCATCAAGTTCTATTGTACCTCTTCCACCGCCGAATAATTCTTTATAGGCTTTATCAAATTCTAGTTTGATTTCAGCAAATTTTTCATTAAACTGGATTCGCATTCCTTCGTCCAGCTCAGCAATTATATCAATAAGCGTTTTTTCTGAAGTAAGCAAATCTTCATGCTGGCTCTTCATAAACTCATAACGTTCGCTTATTTCCTTGTATTCTTCAATAGCATTGACATTGACATTACCAAGATTTTTAATCTCACTTTTAAGTCTTGAAATATTTTTTCTTACTGCAGATGCATCAATTTCATCTTCATCTTTATTTATTTCTAAAGCTGCATTATATGTAAGTTCGTACTCTTCCCACATATAATTTATTAAAGATGTAAATGATTCATCAAGTTTTTCTTTCTGTGATTTTAAGCGGAATGACTCTTTATCAAGTTCATTTTCGCGTTTGCTCAGTTCCTCTCTTTTTTCAAAGAAATTCTTGTTATCGCTTAAAAGTTTCTGCTTATATTCATTTAACTGTTTTAACTTTTCATTAAATGCAGCACTGTTATTCTGGCTTTCTTCCAAAGCTTTAGTACGGTTATCTATTTCTGCAGTCTTTTCCTCATTTTCTTTACCTGCATTTTCAAACTGTATTTCAAGGTTCTGTTCTTGTTTTCTTAAATCAGATATTTCAGATTTAATCATTCTGATATGTTCGGATATATTTGTT
>CAJJNI010000191.1 GCA_905193085.1 uncultured Lachnospiraceae bacterium
GAAGAAGAAAGAAAAATGCGATTTAAAGAAAAGAGTTGAGATAAATGAAAAATTTTCTTGTGGTTGATGACTCTGCACTCATGAGAAAGGTTATATGTGATATAATAGAATCAAATAACAGATATCATGTAGAAGATATTGCCAAAGATGGACAGGATGCTTATGAGTTTCTTAAAGTTAAAACCTATGATGCTGTAATATTGGACATTAATATGCCTCGTATGACAGGATTAGAGTTACTTGAAGCACTTAAGCGTGACAATATAAAAGCCAGGATTATAGTAGCAAGCACGCTGACCGTAGACGGTAGTAAAGAGACCATGCAGGCTTTGGAGTTAGGAGCGTTTGATTTTGTTACAAAACCGGGTAATTTTATTGAAGCTAAAGGTGAAATGTTCCATGAAGTATTGCTCAGGGCAATTGACACGGCAGTTATGGTTACTGCAACCAGACCGGTACCAAGAGTATTGCACAAGACTGCTTCTCTTCCGGCTGCACCGGTTGTTCGTGGGAAAAAGACCAGTTCTACAAGAAATCATGTTATAGCCATAGCATGTTCTACCGGAGGTCCTAAATCACTACAGAGCGTTCTGCCGAAATTACCGGCGAATATAGATGCTCCTGTTTTGTTGGTACAGCATATGCCGGCGGGATTTACCGGAACATTGGCATCGAGACTTGACGAATTAAGTAAAGTTAGGGTAAAAGAAGCAGAAGATGGAGAAGAATTAAAGAATGGTGTGGTATATATCGCACCGGGCGGAAGACATTTGACATGTCAGAAGTTTGGTTCTTCCCATAGAATTAAATTAAATGATGATCCGCCAAGAGATGCATTAAGACCTTGTGCAAATATAATGTATGATTCACTGATTGACTGTGGTTATCAGGAAATCATATGTGTTGTGCTTACCGGAATGGGTTCAGACGGAACAGAAGGCATACGTCATCTGAGTCAGAACAAAAGTATTTATGTTATTTCACAGGATGCATCTTCAAGTGTGGTATATGGTATGCCAAAGGCAGTAGCACAGGCAGGATTATCGAATGAAATTGTTCCTCTGGAAACAGTCGCAGACTCAATTACAAAATACGTGGGGGTATACTAATATGGATACTAATCAATACCTTGAGATATTTATTGACGAAACAAAAGAACATATTCAGACTCTTAATGATCAGTTATTAATTATTGAAAATGAGCCTGAAAACAAAGACTGCATTAATGAAATATTCCGTGCAGCTCATTCATTAAAGGGAATGGCAGGCACAATGGGCTTTAAGAGAATGCAGAGACTTACACATGACATGGAAAATGTGTTTTCAGAAATACGAAATGACAAGATGAAAGTAACAGCAGGTCTTGTTGATGTGTTATTCCAGTCATTAGATGCTATAGAAGGATATTTGGAAAATATCATGGAGACCACAGATGAAGGTACAGATGATAATGAACCGATTATCCAGGAACTTAACAAAATCCTTAAAGAAGGACTTGGAGAGACTGATGATTCAGCACCGGCATCAGTTGCACAGCCTGCAGCGGCACCTGTATCAGGTGAAATCGTAGAAAAATATTCACAGATTAAAGTTGATGACAGTGAAAAAACTGTATTTGAAGAAGCTAAACATAAAGGCATGAATATATATGGAATAACTGTATATATTCAGGATACATGTATACTTAAAGCTGCAAGAGCCTTTCTGGTATTCAAAGCATTAGAAGAAATTGGTGAGATTATGAGTTCTACACCAAGTGTTCAGGATATTGAAGATGAAAAATTCAACTTTGATTTCAGCCTTTATCTGATAACTTCTAAGTCTCTGGATAAGGTACTTGAGATTATTAAATCAGTATCAGAAATTCAGACAGCTATTGGTGAAAGTTATGATGACATAGTAGCAAGAAAGGGAGTAGAAGCAGAAGAGACAAAAGAAGTTAAGACAACACCTGAACCGGCAGTTAAAGAGCAGGAAACTGCTCCTGTAAAAGCAACAGAGAATAAACCTGCAGCAGCAAAACAGAATAAACCGGCAGCAACAAAGGGTGGCACTAAAGTCGGAAACCGTACAGTACGTGTTGATATTGAGAAACTTGATTCTCTTATGAATCAGGTAAGTGAGCTTATTATTGCAAAGAACAGCCTTGTTTCAATAAGTCAGAATGCAACCGAAGCAGGGGAAACAATAAGCGGATTCCATGATCAGATAGAGTATCTGGAAAGAATAACAACAAACCTTCATGAGTCAGTCATGAAAGTGCGAATGGTGCCAATCGAAAGTGTTGTAAATAAATTCCCTAGAATGATTCGTGATTTACAGAAGAAATTAGGCAAAGAAATGAATTTGTACATGACTGGTGAAGATACTGAGCTTGACAGAAGCGTTATTGATGAAATAGGTGATCCACTTATGCATCTTCTCAGAAATTCGGCTGACCATGGATTAGAGGCAAATGATGTCAGAGTCCAGAGAGGTAAGCCGGAAGTTGGTTCAATTTTCCTTGATGCTTATCAGGATGGTAATAATGTAGTAATCGAAGTAAGAGATGATGGTAATGGAATTGATATAGATGTTGTAAGAAATAAAGCCATTGAAAGAGGAATTGTTACTCCAGAGCAGGGAGCTACAATGAGCGATAAAGATATAATTGATTTATTGTTCCTTCCAAGTTTTTCAACAGCAAAGAAGATATCAGATGTATCCGGACGAGGCGTAGGTCTTGATGTTGTAAAATCAAAGATAGAAGCATTAGGTGGAGATGTCGAAGTTAAATCAACTTTGGGAGAAGGAAGCAGCTGGATAGTAAGACTTCCGCTTACTCTTGCAATTATACAGGCTCTTATGGTAGAAGTTGGAACGGAAAAATATGCTATTTCACTTGGCTCAATTGTAACAATAGAAGATGTTCCTGTTGAAGATATCAAATATGTTGAATCAAGAGAGGTAATACATTTAAGAGGACTTGTGATCCCGATTATAAGAATGAAAGAAGTGCTTGATATTGAGGAAGAAGAAGACTCAGAAAGCATGGTAGTAGTTATAGTTAAGAAGGGTGACAAGCAGGTTGGTCTTGTTGTTGATAATCTTATTGGACAGCAGGAAATTGTTATTAAATCACTCGGTAAATACATATCAAGTAACAAGATAATAAGCGGTGCAACAATATTAGGTGATGGTGAAGTTGCATTGATTATCGATGTTAATACATTATTGTAATGGGGGTGTTAAAATGGGAACAGAATTAGCAAAATCAACAATGTCAGAAATTGACTTAGAATATGTTGTAGTTAAAATCGGAACAGAACAGTATGGTATCAATATCAAATATGTTGATAACATTACAAGACTTCAGAAAATAACAAGAGTACCAAATGTACAGCCTTATATGCAGGGTGTAATGAATCTTCGAGGTGAGGTTGTTGCTGTTATGAGCCTTCGCAAGAAAATGGGATTGCCGGCTGATGAATTTACAAACAGTACAAGAATAATAATATTAAAGTTAAACTCACAGGATGAAGTAGGTATTATTGTAGATGAGGTAAAAGAAGTTGTAAATCTTGAAGAATCTGAAATTGAAAAGGTATTCTATGATGTAAAAGACGAGAAATCTTCATATATTTCAGGTATTGGTAAACATAACGGAGAATTAATTTCTCTTCTTGACATAGGTGCTGTAATTTCTGATAAGGATAAAGATTCAGCCATGTAGAATAGGTGGTGTGTATATGCTTGAAGTTGAACAGATGGACGGGGTTCAATTAGATATATTGAAAGAAATCGGAAACATTGGAGCTGGAAATGCTACAACAGCATTGGCAAAAATGTTAAACAAAAAGCTTGATATGCAGGTACCGATAGTAAAGATGGTGGATTTTCAGTCTTTGTCCCGTATAGTAGGCGGTGAAGAGAATCTTGTTGTTGCCATTTATCTGATGCTTGATGAAGATATAGAAGGAAGCATGATGTTTGTGCTGCCGGAAGAGGCAGCACATACACTTGTAAATGATTTGCTGGGAAGACCTGAAGACGATATAGAACCATTTACTGAAATGGATTTATCGGCAATGCAGGAGATAGGCAACATAATAACAGGTGCGTATCTTGCTGCAATATCATCATTAACAGGACTGACAATAGGTGCATCTGTGCCATATCTTAGCATAGATATGGCGGCCGCAGTTTTAAGCGTACCGGCTATAGAATTTGGTAAAATGGGTGATCATGCTTTATTGATACAGACACAGTTTGGTGATGACATTGAAATAGATGGATATTTCATATTGATGCCGGCAATGGATTCTTATGGAAGAATTATGTCTGCGTTAGGATTTTAAAATAGAAGGTGAACGAATGGCGGAAATTATTAAAGTCGGAATGGCAGATTTAAATATCTGTTCAAGTCCTGACGCAATTACAACACTCGGCCTAGGTTCCTGCGTTGGAGTTGTTCTATATGATTCAGTGCTAAAAATCTGTGGAATGGTGCATGTTATGCTGCCTGACAGTACAGCTGTCAGGAATAACAGCAATATTGCAAAATTTGCAGATACGGGTATAAAAGAGTTGTTAAGACAATTGGAAATCAAGGGTGTAAGCCGTATGCGTCTTAAGTCAAAGATTGCCGGAGGAGCGCAGATGTTTGCATTTGACAGCAAATCTGAGATGATGCAGATTGGTAACAGAAATGTAGAAGCCTGTAAAAGCATATTAAAGCAGTTGCAGATTCCTATAGTTGCCGAAGACACAGGCTTGAATTATGGACGAACTGTTACATTTTATCCGGAAACATGTAATTTTG
>CAJJNI010000192.1 GCA_905193085.1 uncultured Lachnospiraceae bacterium
TTTTCTACAGTATCCACTTTTTACTCCTTATAAAATAAATATAACAGTCAAGTCAATCCGCACATATGTCTGCATTCAGACATACAGCCAGAACCAGTTAAAATTTTATGAGACAGCTATTATTTCCAACAAATAATATCCACATTCTATTATATCAGAAAATACACACTTTTGTGAACTAATTTTATTGATTTTAAATAAACATAATTATATAATTATGATGCCAGGGTCGAAAGGTCTTTTGCCCACATGAGCTTGCTCATATGGGGGAATGACTTTGAGACCCGCCCCGATATGAGCATAAAAGTGAAGCGCAAGCTTCGCGATATGCGAATATCGGCAGGATTGCGGGAGTGCGCAGCACGGAGCAATCCGTTGGCATCATAGTTATTACTATGGTGGCATCATAGTTATTACAATTTACAACGCCAGGGTCGAAAGGTCTTTTACCCACATGAGCTTGCTCATATGGGGGCATCATAGTTATTAGAAAGGTGGCGATACATATGCGAATGTATGATTTAATTTTAAAAAAGCGAAACGGTGCCAAACTAAGTGAAAACGAAATTCACGATATGATTACAATGTATGTCAATAATGAAATTCCTGATTATCAGATGTCTGCTATGTTAATGGCAATGTATTTTAAGGGAATGGACAAAGATGAAACCCTGTATCTTACTACTGCCATGGCAAAAAGCGGAGACATGCTTGATTTATCAGCTATACATGGCATTAAAGTTGATAAACACAGTACAGGCGGTGTTGGAGACAAAACATCACTTGTTCTTGCACCTATGGTTGCATCATGCGGCGTTGCTGTTGCAAAAATGAGTGGCCGCGGTCTTGGACATACAGGTGGTACAATCGACAAGCTTGAAAGTTTTCCGGGTTTTTGCACATCTGTTCCGACAGAAAAATTTATTGAAAATGTCAACAAAATCAATATTGCAATTGCAGGTCAGACAGCAAACCTTGCACCTGCCGACAAAAAACTTTATGCTTTGCGTGATGTAACAGCAACAGTCGACCAGATGTCACTTATTGCAAGCAGCATTATGAGCAAAAAGTTAGCTTCCGGTGCCGATGCTATTGTCCTTGATGTAAAAACAGGCAGTGGTGCTTTTATGAAAAAAACCGCAGACTCATTTGCACTTGCCAAAGAAATGGTTGATATTGGAAATAACGCCGGACGCCATACAATGGCTGTAATATCTGATATGGACCAGCCTCTTGGTAAAAATATAGGCAATGCGCTTGAAGTCATTGAAGCAATTGAAACATTAAAGGGAAACGGACCAAAAGATTTAACAGACTTAAGTCTTATTCTTGGTGCTAATATGCTTGTTGCTGCCAAAAAAGCTTCAGATCTCGAAGAAGGAATTTCTATGCTAAGAAAAAGCATATCATCAGGCAGGGCAATCAAAAAGTTAAAAGAGCTTGTCAAATATCAGGGTGGCAATGAACACGCTGTCGATGACTATTCACTTCTCCCAACAGCAAAATATATAGAAGAATTAAAATCTCCTGCAAGCGGATATATTTCCCATATTCAGACAGATGAAGTAGGACTTGCTTCTCTGATTCTCGGCGGTGGAAGAGAAACCAAAGAAAGTACAATAGACCTTTCTGTAGGTATCGTATTAAACAAAAAATGCGGTGATTATGTAAAAGAAGGTGAAACTTTATGCTATATTCACAGCAATTACCCTGATAAAACTTTAAATGCTATAGAACGTCTTTTAAATGCATATACTTTCAGCAGTACAAAGCCTGAAAGCAGACCTTTAATTTATGGTTTTGTAGATAAAAGTTCCTCAACAAATCTTGAAACATTAAGTTCTTTATTGTAACGCTCTTTCGTATAATATATGTGAAGGTGGTCCTTGGCTCTTGTCATGGCGACATAGAATAACCTTCTTTCTTCTTCCAAATCAGGTTCTAACACTGATTTATGATGTGGTGTTATGCTTTCATTTGCATCAGGAATATAAACCACCTTATATTCAAGCCCTTTTGATGCATGCATAGTTGAAAGTATAACACCTTCACTGTTATTCTGCTGTATTCCTGCCTGTTCCTTTAGCTGTTTAGAATAATCTTCCATATACTCAAACCATTCGTCACATGTCTTAAACTGTTTTGAATTTTCCTGGACTTCATTTAACAAATCAAATAATTCTTCTTCGTTAATTCTTCTATATTCTGCATATTCTTTCAGATAAGAATCATATTCAACAGATTTTCGTATATATTGTATTGCTGCGAACGGATTCATATTCTGTATTCTTGCCAAATCAAACTGTAATCTGTCAATCCTCTCCTGCATCCACTCTTTATCTGAATAAAACTCCATGAGCTTATCTATTTCTACATTTTCAGAATCAAATGCTTCTCTGCTGACATATCTGTTTGGTCTGTTTATAATCTGTAAATAATCACTTCTCAAATTACTGCCATTAGCAATTTTTATGTATGTTTTAATATTTTTTACAATCCAGTGCTCATAAATATTTGGCATTACATCTTTCATAATATTCTATTCCCCTTACCTTATAGTTTTGCAATTCATCAACAATACTGTCAACTTCCTTTTGAAGATTCTCAAACTGCCTTACAACTACAGGCTCCCCCTCTTCCCTGAAAGCCTTGATTTCCTTATCAAATCTTTCTCTGTTATGAGAAATAACCTTCTTTGCACCTGCTAAAATTCTGCCGCTGCAACGATAATTGGTATCTAATAAAATTCTTTTTGAACTGGTAAAATCTTTTTCAAAATTAAGCATTATTGAAGGATTAGCCCCTCTGAACCTATATATTGACTGGTCATCATCACCAACAATAAACAGATTATTTTCAGGCATTGCAAGAAGCTTTATTATTTTGTATTGAAGAGTGTTTATATCCTGAAACTCATCAATAAGAATATATTTATACTTATTCTGCCATATTTTCAGAATATCTTCCCTTGCAGTAAATAATTCATAGCAATATACAAGCATATCATCAAAATCTATCAACCGTCTTTTAAATAAAAACTGCTCATAGGAATTATATATTTCCCTGAAAATCTGTTCAGGACAATTTGTCGAATAGTAATTATTTATGTCTATCTGTTCATTTTTTATTTTGCTTATTTCTGATGTAATTCCCTGTATAAATTCTGTTTCATCATCTATTTCAATCGGGTATGCAGATACAATCTGCTTAAAAAAACGCTGTCTTTCTTCTTCTCTTATTATATTTGAAGCTGAATAATTGTACGCATATTTTAATATTTTGAAAAAAACCGCATGAAAAGTGCCAAAAGTCACAGGATAAGCTTTATTATTGCACATCTTCAAAAAACGCTCATGCATTTCATTTGCTGCTGCTTTGGTAAAAGTAATAACAAGAATATTAGATGGATTTACATTCTGCTTTGTAATCAGATTATAAATACGATTAGTTATAACAAGAGTCTTACCGCTGCCGGGACCGGCAAGGGTCAGACACGGGCCCTTACCATGTTCTACAGCAGTAGATTGAGATTTATTTAAACTCATACTATTTCCTTTGTTTGAAATTTTAGCAGGAAAGTTTTTCTATCGCTGCTTTTAATCTTTTTATTGATTCTTCTTTTCCGATAACTTCCATTATCTCTGTTGCACCGCCAGGTGTCATCTGCTTACCTGACACAGCAGTACGAACCGGCCACATTGCATATCCGTTCTTACAGCCCTTTTCTTTAACATAATCCGTAAGAACAGCATATAATGAATCATTTGAATAATCCTCAAGTGCTTCAAATTTAGGAAGAAGCTCTTTTAAAACTTCAAGTGAGCTTTCCTTTGTTGTCTTCATCTTCTTATGGACATACATCTCTGAATCATATTCAGGCACTTCTTCAAAGAAATCAAGCAGCTCATAAATATCAGGGAATATCTCTATTCTCGTCTTTGCCATAGCTGCAAGCTTCTTATAATCGTAATCTTTAGTGACTGTCTTCTTAATGTATGGGAGTGCCATTTCATAAAATTCATCATCACCCATAGCTTTTATATATTCACCGTTCATCCATTTTAACTTAGTCATGTCAAATACAGCAGGTGATTTACTTATATGGTGATAATCAAATGCTTCTACGAGCTCCTGTAAAGAAAAGATTTCCCTGTTATCTTCCGGACTCCAGCCGAGTAATGCGACAAAGTTTACTACTGCATCTGATAAAAATCCCTGTTCAATCAAATCTTCATAAGAAGAATGTCCTGCTCTTTTTGATAACTTTTTATGGTTCTCATCAGTAATAAGCGGACAGTGGATATATACAGGAATATCCCAGCCGAATGCTTCATATAATCTGTTATATTTCGGTGTTGATGACAGATATTCATTTCCTCGTACAACATGTGTTATTCCCATCAAATGGTCATCTATAACATTAGCAAAATTATATGTAGGATATCCGTCTGATTTAATAAGAATCATATCATCTAATTCAGAATTATCTACTACGATTTCGCCATACAGAGCATCAACAAATTTTGTCTGGCCTTCTTTTGGAACATTCTGTCTTATTACATATGGTATTCCGCTTGCAAGCTTCTCTTCAACCTCTTCTTTTGATAAATGAAGACAATGCTTATCATATATACTGATTTCTTTTCCCGCAACAACCTGCTTTAATGAATCAAGTCTCTCCTGGTCGCAAAAACAGTAATACGCTTCACCTTTATCAATAAGCTGTTTTGCATACTTCATATAAAGTCCTGATGCCTGTCTTTCACTCTGGACATATGG
>CAJJNI010000193.1 GCA_905193085.1 uncultured Lachnospiraceae bacterium
AAGAGAATTGTCTGATTTTAGAAAAGAGGTTTATAAATATGCAACAGCATAAAAATCCGCTGATAATACTTACAGGTCCGACTGCTGTTGGAAAAACAGATTTGTCAGTTCAGCTTGCAAAAAAAATAAATGGTGAGATAATATCTGCTGATTCAATGCAGGTTTATAAGCACATGGATATAGGTTCAGCCAAAATTACAAAAGAAGAGATGGACGGTGTGAAACATTATCTGATAGATGAATTTGAACCGTTTGACGAATTTAATGTAGTAATATTTAAAGAATATGCAAAAAAATATATTGAAGAAATATATAAAAGGGGCCATGTGCCGATTTTGACAGGCGGTACAGGCTTTTATTTACAGGCAGTATTGTACGATATTGATTTTACGGAAAATGAGTCTGATAACAAAATAAGAAAATCACTCGAAAAATTTTATGAAGAAAACGGAGTGGACGCATTGTTTGAAAAATTAAAGGCAGTAGATTATGAGTCAAGTCTTGCTATTCATAAAAACAATGTAAAACGTGTTATCAGGGCGATAGAATTTTATGAAATGACCGGAGAAAAAATTTCTGAGCATAATGAGCGTGAAAAACAAAAGGAATCACCATATAATTTCTGTTATTTTGTGCTCGATGATGACAGGGAAAATCTTTACAAAAGAATTGATAAACGAGTTGACATAATGATTGAAAAAGGTCTTGTAGATGAAGTGAAAAAGCTTGTTGATATGGGCTGTACAAAGGATATGGTTTCCATGCAGGGACTTGGTTATAAAGAAATTATCGATTATTTAAATGGAAACTGCACTTTAGAAGAAGCGGTTTACATAATAAAGAGAGATACAAGGCATTTTGCAAAAAGACAGCTTACATGGTTTAAGAGAGAAAAAGAAGTAATCACGGTTAAAAAACCTGATTTTTCTTATGATGATAACAAGATACTTGAATATATGCTTACAAAAATAGATGAAAGAGGATTATAAGATGGAAAATTCAGTTAGATTTTTATATGAACAGATGGGAATTTCAAAGGAGGTCTATGAGCTTGGAGAAGAAGTTTTAAAGGGCCTTGAAGACAGGTTTAAACAGATTGATGAGACTGCGGAATATAATCAGCTTAAAGTAATAAAGGCAATGCAGAAAAATTATGTTGGCGCAAGTCATTTGACAAGCACGACAGGATACGGTTATGATGATGCAGGAAGAGATACATTAGAAGCAGTGTATGCAGACACTTTCCACACAGAAAGTGCATTGGTAAGACCATCAATTACATGTGGAACACATGCGCTTGCAATTGCACTCTCAAGCCAGCTGCGTCCGGGAGATGAACTGTTATCACCTGTTGGAAAACCGTATGATACATTAGAAGAAGTTATTGGAATAAGACCGTCAAAAGGTTCACTTGCTGAATACGGCATTTCATACCGTCAGGTTGATTTGCTTGAAGATGGAGAGTTTGATTATGAGAATATAAAAAAGGCAATTAATGAAAAGACAAAGCTTGTCACAATTCAGCGTTCCAAAGGTTATCAGACAAGAAAAACATTATCTGTAAAAAGAATCGGTGAGCTTATTTCATTTATTAAAAATATAAAGCCTGATGTAATATGCATGGTAGATAACTGCTATGGAGAATTTGTGGAAAGAATAGAGCCTACAGATGTAGGTGCTGATATGATAGTAGGTTCTCTTATTAAAAATCCGGGTGGCGGACTTGCACCGATTGGCGGATATATTGCCGGAAAAGAAAAATATATTGAAAATGCAGCATACCGTCTTACATCACCGGGACTTGGAAAAGAAGTGGGAGCTACGCTCGGTGTTCTTCCATCATTTTATCAGGGCTTTTTCCTTGCGCCTACAGTTACAGCAAGTGCGCTTAAGAGTGCAATATTTGCAGCAAATTTATATGAGAGACTTGGTTTTGATGTGCTTCCTGACGGCAGGGAGAGCCGCCATGACATTATCCAGGCGATAACATTTGGAACACCGGAAGGTGTAATTGCTTTCTGTCAGGGTATTCAGGCTGCCGCACCGGTTGACAGTGCCGCAACATGTGAACCCTGGGATATGCCGGGGTATGACAGTAAAGTAATAATGGCAGCAGGTGCTTTTGTATCAGGTTCATCAATAGAACTTAGTGCTGACGGACCGATTAAACCACCTTATGCTGTATATTTTCAGGGTGGTCTTACATGGCAGCATGGTAAATTTGGAATACTTATGTCTTTGCAGAAGTTGAAAGATGCAGGATTATGTAATTAATTTGTAGTGGATTTTTGGTGTTGTATATGATATGATATAAATGATTTATGCAACGAAAGAGGAGATAAGTATGTATCATATTAGTGATTTTTATTCATTGGCTATACAGCATTTAGATATGTATCATATCGTAAGCGTGTTTTTTATATATAGTATTCTGGGTTGGATTGTTGAATCCATCTATATGTCTATATGTAATCGCAAGCTGACTAACAGAGGGTTTATAAAAGGACCTATATGTCCTATTTATGGCGGTGCAGCTACTGTTATTTACTTTTTGCTGCTGCCGCTTTCGGGAAATTATGTAAAGATATATTTTGTCGGGGTAATTGTGTCGACTGCCATAGAATATGCGGTTGCACAGATTATGCTTGTCATTTTTGGCGAAGTGTGGTGGGATTACAATAACAAGCCTTTTAATTACAAAGGGGTTATATGTCTTGAAAGTTCTATAGCCTGGGGCTTTTACTGCGTAATGCTGTTTGCATTTCTTGAAAAATCAGCGATAGCATTTGTTGATTTCTATACTGCCAAAATAGGTCTTGTTGCAGGAGAAGCTATAATTACACTTCTTATAGTTTATTATATGGTATCATTTTTACATACTGTAAATAATCACAGAAGATTGAATGAAAGTAATATGGAATGTATGGAAACTGATGAAAATGATATAAAAGAAGAGGCTGGAGAGGTTGACCGGAATGATAAGTCAGGTGGCTATATAGCAAGGACAATCAGAATGATATTAAAGTAGTTAGAGTAAAGGCGGAGTAGGTTATGTTAAAGAAAATTTGCAGAATGAGATATTTTATTACATTTGCTGTTGTACTTACTGTACTTATGTCAGTTTACGGAATAATAAGATTTCATTACAAAAACATAACTGTAAGCAATACGACGCCTGTAAATTATGAGGGATTTAAAATATTATTTGAAGACGGAAGCTGCAAGAAAATTTCTCTGCCTGCCAACATTTCAGCACAGCCTTATGAAAAAATAGTGTTAAAAAATACACTTACAGAGCAGATGTCAGAGCAGACAGTGGCTTTTCGGACTACAAACTGCAATGTTGTTGTAAAGCTTGATGGTGAGAGTATATATGAGTACAACCAGAATGGTTCAGCAGAATTTGTCAAATCTCCCGGAAATTTATGGCATTTTGTTACATTACCAAACGATTATGAACAGGGCAACCTGGCGATAGAACTGACTTCCCCATACAAAAATCTTGGTGGAAGAGTCACAAATATTGTCTGGGGTGCCCGTTCTGCATGTATATTAAGTTTTATGTACTCAGAATGGTTTCATGTTCTGCTTGGGTTTGCACTTTTTATAATAGGAATAGTATTTTTGGTTTTTTACTATGTTTTAGGACATTTGAAAATGCAGAATACCGGAATTTTTTATTTTTCATTTGCAATATTGCTTTTTGCTGTTAATATAATGCAGCTATCAGGAATGCTTCAGATTTTTTACGGTAATTCTGTAATGTATTATATAATCGGTTATTCTGGCCTGTATCTTTCATTTATTGCCTATATAGTATTTTTATCCAGGACAATGTTTAAAGCAGAAGGCGTGATTTTAAGGACAGTATCAATTGTCTATATTCTGTTTTACAGCGTGATAATAGTTTTGCAGTGGATTGGTATCGCTGATATGGCACAGTTTTCACTTGCTGTATGGATAATAAATATGTGTATTCTGGCACTGCTTATTTTATTTACAATACAAAAGATTGTTGCTAAAAATTTTACAACAATAGAACCGATAGTTGCCATGCTTGCATTGCTGGAAATTATTTTTGTTGTATATGATTATGTAAATTATAATATGCAGAGAGTTGGAATAAGGCATTATGGAATGGTATTATTATTTATGGTTCCTGCATGTCATTATATATATAAGGCTGTCCATATGTACAGGCAGGAGCTTGATGAGAAGATGCAGCTTAATAATCAGGCAATGCAGTCTTTGGCAGAAGGACATGCGAGAATGTCCAGAAAAATAGAAAAATTAGAGCAGGAAAAAGAAGCGGCAGTTGATATGAACAACATGAAAAGTGTTTTTCTTGGAAATGTTGCAGAAAAACTTCTTATGCCGATGAGCAGGATTATCGGCATGGACGAACTTATTCTTCGTGATGAGTTAAATGACAGTACAAGGGAACTTGCAGGAAGTATCCAGAGTGAGGCAAGTATTATGCTTACGCTTATCAATAATATTGTAGACTATTCAAAGGTTGAAAATGGAGAGCTTGAAATTAAACCTGTTGCTTATCATATGGATAATCTGTTATATGATATGTGCGACATTGTGTCTGTCGGTATTATCGATAAGAGTATAGATTTTATCGTTGATTTTTCTCCAAATATTCCACGTGAACTTATGGGGGACGAAATAAGATTAAGACAGATACTTACTAATGTGCTAAGTAATGCTGTCCGTTATACTACAGAAGGCACAATCCGTTTTAAAGTAGAATCTGATTTGACAG
>CAJJNI010000194.1 GCA_905193085.1 uncultured Lachnospiraceae bacterium
CAACAAGTTGTGATGAACAGGATAATAATTGTTGCTGTTCAGGGAAACATAAGAAAAGAGATGATGAAGAGTTTCGTCTTCTTATGAACAGGTTGAAGCGCATAGAAGGTCAGGTCAGGGGAATTGAAAATATGCTTGAATCTGATGCGTATTGTACAGATATTCTTACGCAGGTTGCTGCTGTGAATGCTGCACTTAACAGTTTCAGCAAGGTGCTTCTGGCTAATCATATGAAGACATGTGTTGCTGATAATATCAGACAGGGAAATGATGAAGTTATTGATGAACTTGTTGTTCTTATGCAGAAGTTAATGAAGTAAGTATGAGTATAAGCTTGTTTATGATATATATAGAAAATATTATATATGCTTTATTATATATGTAGAAAAAAGCATAATATATATAATATGTTTTATTACATGCGTAGAAAAATATCTAATAAACCATAATATAATTTATTAGATGTGTAGTAAATTGTATAAATAAGTTTATAAAAGTGGAAAACAGTATACCCGTATAAAGAAAAAGGAGGAGAACATGTGTGGAACAATATAATGTTAAAGGAATGAGTTGTGCTGCGTGCAGTGCCAGAGTCGAGAAAGCAGTATCGGCAGTCCCTGGTGTGACATCCTGTACAGTTAATCTGTTGACAAATTCTATGGGAGTTGAAGGAACTGCTTCTTCTGAGACAATTATTAAAGCGGTTGTTGATGCGGGATATAAGGCATCTTTGAAAAAAGAAAGAGGCAGTGCGGAAAGTTCGCAGGACGATGACCTGTTAAAGGATACGCAGACGCCTCTTATGATAAAGCGGCTTATAGCATCTGTCTGTCTTCTTATTCCGTTGATGTATGTTTCAATGGGACATATGATGTGGGGCTGGCCTTTGCCTGAATTTATGGCAGATAATCATGTGGCAATGGGACTTGTCCAGATGTTGCTTACAATAGCAATTATGGTAATCAATCAGAGATTTTTTATAAGCGGTTTTAAAGGAATGATTCACAGAGCACCTAATATGGATACTCTTGTTGCGCTCGGTTCTGCTGCGGCATTTATTTACAGTGTATATGCATTGTTTGCAATGACAGACCAGATGGTTTCAGGAAACAGCGATATGGTTATGCATTACATGCATGAATTTTATTTTGAATCTGCGGCAATGATTTTGACCCTTATTACATTAGGAAAGACTTTGGAAGCAAGGTCAAAAGGAAAGACAACAGACGCAATAAAAGGCCTTATGAAGCTTGCTCCTAAGAAAGCCGTCATTTTAGCTGACGGCAAAGAAGTAACTGTAGATATAAGTAAAGTTAAACCGGGTGACATATTTGTTGTAAGACCGGGAGAAAGTATACCCGTAGATGGTATTGTAAAAGATGGCAGCAGTGCTGTCGATGAATCAGCACTTACAGGTGAAAGCATACCGGTTGATAAGTCAGTTGGTGACAGTGTTTCAGCCGCAACAATTAACAGTTCAGGTTTTCTTACATGTGAGGCAGTTCATGTAGGTGAAGATACAGCTCTTTCACAGATTATAAAGATGGTTAGTGATGCAGCGGCAACAAAAGCTCCTATCGCAAAAGTTGCTGACAGAGTATCAGGAGTATTTGTACCTGTTGTCATTGCAATCGCAATAGTTACATTTATCGTGTGGATAATTGTAGGAAAAAGTATAGGTTTTTCTCTTGCAAGGGCAATTTCAGTTCTTGTTATAAGTTGTCCATGTGCACTTGGACTTGCTACACCGGTTGCAATTATGGTAGGAAACGGTGTTGGTGCTAAGAATGGAATTATGTTTAAAACAGCGGTTGCACTTGAAGAGACCGGTAAGATAAAGGTAGTAGCTCTTGATAAAACAGGAACAATAACAAAAGGTGAGCCAAAAGTTACAGATGTTTATCCGGCAAATGAATTTACAGTAGAGCAGCTTATGAAAATCGCATATTCATTGGAGCATAAGAGTGAACACCCACTTGCAAAGGCAATTATCGAAGAAGCAGAAAAAGAAGGATATATGAAGGATGGTGTCGATGATTTTGAGGCGGTGTTTGGAAACGGTCTGTGTGGAACTCTTGACGGTGTTAAAGTCTGCGGTGGTAATCTTGAATTTATAAAGAAACAGGCAGATATAAAAGAAGTGCATGTTAATCAGGCTTCAGACTATGCAATGCAGGGTAAAACACCATTATTTTTCAGCTATGACGGAAAACTTGCAGGAATTATTGCAGTAGCCGATGTAATAAAGGAAGACAGTGCAAAAGCTGTTAAAGAATTGCAGAATATGGGAATCCATGTTGTCATGCTTACAGGTGACAATGAAAAAACTGCCAATGCGGTTGGCAGGCTTGCAGGTGTCAATGAAATAATAGCACAGGTGCTGCCTGATGAAAAAGAAGCAGTAGTAAGAAGACTTAAAAAACAGGGAAAAGCTGCAATGGTCGGAGATGGCATAAATGATGCGCCTGCCCTTACAAGTGCAGATATAGGAATTGCAATTGGTGCGGGTACAGACATAGCAATAGATGCAGCAGATGTAGTTCTTATGAAGAACAGTCTTATGGATGTGCCTGTTTCTATTAAATTAAGCCGTGCGACATTAAAGAATATTCATGAAAATCTTTTCTGGGCATTCTTTTATAATGTGATAGGAATACCGCTTGCCGCCGGAGTGTGGATACCAATATTTGGCTGGACATTAAACCCTATGTTTGGTGCAGCGGCTATGAGTCTTTCAAGCTTCTGCGTTGTAACAAATGCACTGCGGCTTAACCTGTTTAAAAAGTGATAGCAGCAGAATTGGGGGCTTTTGCCCCCAACATCATTAAATAAGGAAAGGAATGTTTATTATGAAAAAAATTACAGTTGAAATTGATGGAATGATGTGTGGAATGTGCGAGTCTCATGTGAATGACTGCGTACGTGAGAATTTTGATGTCAGGAAAGTAACATCATCTCATTCAAAAGGAGAAACAGTTATTATAACAGAAAATGATATTGATGAATCAAAGCTTAGAGAAGCAGTTAATAAGACCGGCTACAAGGTTGTAAGTATAAAAGAAGAACCATATGAGAAAAAAGGTTTGTTTTCAGGTTTGTTAAAAAAATAACAAAAGTGCGTCAAACTTTTTGTTGCCATATAGAACCTCAAAAAAATTTGTGTTAAGATATTGCTATGTTGTTTTGGTGCATAAAATTAAAACAAAAGAAAAAAGTGGAACTGGAGAGGTGACGGGAAGTGGTGTACGATTTGATGAATTTTGCAGAATGTTGGAAGAAATATCTTAAGAAACACAGGCTGTCTTACAGAAAAGTGGCTGAAATATGTGGCATTAGCCGGACATTGGCAGCACAGTATGCAGATGGAAAAAATAAGCCGCAAAATGAAAACAGTGTCTGCAAAATAATAGAATCATTGCAGGCAACAGATGAAGAGGCAAGAGAATTGCTGACAAGTTACAGAATAAGCTGCTATGGAAAAAAAGAATATTACGCAAGAAAGTTTCTTGATAAAATAAGGCTGCTTCCTTCGAACTTGTGTTCGGGGGGGGGTAGAACGAATATGTTTGGAACCGGAGGTTATCCCTGACAGTTGTATGCTTGCTGATATAAATGATGTAAATAACTGTCTGTTATGGTTTGTTGAAAATTCAGAACATATTAAAGCTGTAATTCAGCCGGATAGCATGGAAAAAAATAAATTTCTGCAATTAATTCTGAGTCAGAATACACACTGTTGTATTGAACAGATAATAACGCTTGATTCTGATTACAGTAAAGATAATATCAATGACATCAGGGCATTGGAGCAGCTTTTTCCTGTTGTGTTTTATTCGGAAAATTATAATGTTTATCATTGTTGGCGCAACATAAAAAAAGATAATTATACATATATGGATATGATGCTGTCTGAAGCAGGACTTCTTGTATTTGATGATTCATTGTCAAAGGTATTTTATACATGTGAGTCTTCATATCTTGAATATTATGAAGAAATATTTAAAAATAAGAAAAGTAACAGCGGAGCTTTTATAAGCAGTGGGGATGCAGCTAAGGAATATGACAACGAAATAATCCGCCTGCCGGGCTGTAAGAACAGAAATGTTTATGTTGAGGAGCCGGGACTTGTAAGACTGTTTAATTCAATACAAAACAGAATGCGTCAGATGGAGGAGAATGAGGTATGTCAGAGTTTTCAGAGTGTTTAAACCGTATCCGTATTAATAAGAACTTATATGTAATTGATTTGGCAAGGCTCATGAACATGGACCCGAGTACAATTTCCAAATGGATTAGTGGTGAGAGGAAACCCAGAAGCAGAGATGTGCTTGATAAATTACTTGGAAAAATGAAGCTTTCTGATTATGACAGGAAGATTTTAATAGAAGCTTATGAAGAAGAGCTTATTGGAAAAGAAAATCATACATGTATTAAGTTATGGAAAGAAATAATAGATGAAATTAAGAATAAGAAATAGAAGATATTTTTGAAGAATATAATAACAAATATAATGGAAGGTAAGGGGAGTGTAAAATGTCCGTATTTTCAGAATGTTTAAATCTTATAAGAATAAATAAAAATTTATATGCTGCAGATATAGCAAGGCTTATAGATATGGATGCAAGCACAATTTCAAAATGGCTTAATAGCGAACGCAAGCCAAAGAACAGAGAAGTACTTACTTCAAAGTTTATGGATATAAATGACAAAGATGTGGTTGAAAGTTATATTGACGTTTGCAGATATCTGTGTGATGCCGG
>CAJJNI010000195.1 GCA_905193085.1 uncultured Lachnospiraceae bacterium
GAATCTTTGACATTGGTTCTGATACATCCGGCTCTTCAAGTGTTTTATCTTTTGCACGGAATGTAATTGAATATGCAACAGATTTGTAACCCTGTTTTATCTGCTCACCTTCATACAAATCAAATAATTCATAACTTTCAAGATAAGATCCGCCATTTGATTCTATAATTTCTTCAATCTGTCCTACAAGAACCTCTTTCTTCATTACCATACTGATATCACGGCTTACAGCAGGATATTTTGCAATTCCTGTATATTTCTTGTCAAATGTTGCTCTTGAAACTATTTCAGGCATATCTACTACTGCTACATATGCTCTCTGGCCTATTCCGTAATTATCTCCGACAAGAGGGTGTACTTCGCCTAAATAACCGATTTTAACGCCATCGTAATACATATCAGCCTGGCGTCCAGGGTGAAGGAATGGCTTATTATTTTCAGGCTCATATACAACCTTATCTTTAAGACCTGCTGCTATTAAGAAATCTTCTACAACACCTTTCATTGTAAAGAAATCGCCATCTCCATACATACCAAATGTCAGCTGCATTCTCTCATCAGGAAGTTCTGTAAGAGGTACCTGTTTTGGAAGATAAATATTTCCAAGTTCATAAAGTCTTACATTTTTATTTCTGTGGCTGTGGTTAGTTGCAAGTGATGTAAGCATACCATTTAACGGTGTAGTACGCATAATACTGTAATCTTCACCTAATGGATTGGAAATTGCAACTGTCTTTCTAAGAGGTGAATCCTGTGGAAGAAGAAGCTTATCAAATACCTTTGGACTTTCAAATGAATATGTCATTGCCTGGCTGAAACCATAAATCTGTGCGATATTTTTAGCAATTTCTTCTATTCTTAACTTGAATGATAACTGTCCTGTTGTTGCTTCACCACTAGGAAGAGTTGTAGGAATGTTAGCATATCCGTAAAATCTTGCAACTTCCTCAGCGATATCTGCAAAGCACTCTAAATCCTGACGGAATGAAGGAACAATAATTTCAGATGTTTTCTCATCATATCCAAGTTCAAGCTTCTTAAAGTAGCCTAACATGCTTTCTGTCGGAATATCTGTTCCGAGGAATTTATTAATCTTTTCAGGTTCAAATTTAATTCTTGTATTTTTATTTTCAAAGTTTGAAACATCAATCACACCGCCGACAACTTCTCCGGCTCCAAGCTCTTCTACAAGCTGACATGCACGATTAATTGCTTCGATTGCGTTATTCGGGTCAAGACCTTTTTCAAATTTTCCTGACGCATCTGTACGAAGACCTACTCTTTTGGATGAAAGTCTGATATTTGTTCCATCAAAGCATGCTGCCTCAAAAAGCATTGTACTTACATCATCTGTAATCATTGAATTTTCTCCGCCCATAATTCCGGCAATACCTACAGGTTTCTCGGCATCACAAATCATAAGTACATTTTCATCTAATTTTCTTTCCTGACCGTCAAGTGTAACAAATGTTTCGCCATTCTTTGCACGACGGACAATTATTTCTTTTCCTGAAATAGTATCTAAATCGTATGCATGCATAGGCTGTCCATATTCTTCCATAACGAAGTTAGTTATATCAACAATGTTATTGATTGGACGAATGCCATGAGCTGCAAGTCTTCTCTGCATCCACTGTGGTGATGGAGCAATTTTAATATTTTTGACAACTCTTGCACAATAACGGTTGCAAAGGTCTTTAGCTTCAACAGTAACACCTTTCACATAATCTTTAATGTCTTCTGAATTGCCTTTAACTTCAACTACAGGAGGTACAAATTTCTTATCGAATGTTGCTGCTGCTTCTCTTGCAAGACCAAGCACACTAAAGCAGTCTACTCTGTTTGATGTAATTTCATATTCAAATACAACATCATGAAGTCCTAATACTTCAATCGCATCTGCACCTACTTCAGCTGAATCATCAAACTGGTATAATCCATTTTCAGGTGCTTCAGGATAAAAGTTTTTGTCAGAACCAAGTTCTTCGATTGAACACATCATACCATAAGACTCTACTCCACGAAGCTTGCCTTTTTTGATTTTAATTCCACCGGGTGTCATTTTTCCATCATGACCGCCTGCTACACGGCCACCATCTAATACAACAGGTGTTTTCATTCCAACAACAGCATTAGGTGCTCCTGTTACAATCTGAAGAAGCTCATCTGCACCAACATCTACCTGACAGATAACAAGCTTCTCTGCATCAGGGTGCTTATCAATTTTCTTAATCTGTCCTACAACAATTTTATCTACATCTGCATCTAATCTGTTATAACATTCAACTTTTGAACCTGATAAAGTCATTGCATCCATAAATTCCTGATCACTGACATTTAAATCAGGCACATAATCTTTTAACCACTTCATTGAAGTATCCATAATTTTTCTCCTTCCATTATATCGAACATCTGTTCATATCTCAAGAACAATTTTTATTTTTTGAATATATCATCCGGTCATTTTAATTATACAGCTCTCAAAAAACTTTACATACTAAAACTGCTTTAAGAAACGAATATCGTTTTCATATAAAAGACGCATATCATCAATTTCATATTTTAACAATGCGATTCTCTCAAGACCTACACCAAATGCAAATCCTGAATATTCATCAGGGTCAATTCCACTCATTTTTAAAACTCTTGGGTGAATCATTCCACAACCCAGAATCTCAATCCAGCCTTCGTTTTTACAGAAACTGCAGCCTTTACCACCACATTTAAAACATGTAACATCCATTTCTGCACTTGGCTCTGTAAATGGGAAGTGATGAGGACGGAATTTAACCTTTGTATCCGGTCCGAACAACTGTTTTGCAAATTCAGCCAATGTACCTTTTAAATCTGCAAATGTAATATTCTTGTCGATAACCATACCTTCAATCTGATGGAAAGAAGGTGAATGAGTGGCATCAACTTCATCAGCTCTGAATACTCGTCCAGGTGCAATCATTCTTATAGGAAGTCTGCCTTTTTCCATTTCATGTACCTGAACACCACTTGTCTGTGTACGAAGGAGGATATCTTTTGTAATATAAAATGTATCCTGCTCATCTTTTGCCGGGTGATTTGCCGGTATATTAAGAGCCTCGAAATTGTAATAGTCGTACTCTACTTCCGGTCCTTCTACAACTTCATATCCCATACCTGTAAATATTCTCTCTACTTCTTCAAGAGCAATTGTATTAGGGTGACGATGTCCTAAATTAACTTTCTTTGCTGGAAGTGTAACATCGATAACTTCTGATTTTAATTTTGCTTCTCTTGCTGCATTTTCAAGTTTTTTCTTTGTCTCTTCAAGAACCTGCTCAATTGCCTGTCTTGTCTCATTAACTTTCTGTCCGAAAACCGGTCTCTCTTCCGGCGCAACATCTTTCATGCTTTTTAATAATGCTGTAAGTTCTCCTTTTTTTCCAAGAACACCGACACGAACATCATTAAGCTTCTCAAGCTTCTCAGAAGACTGTATCTGCTTTAGGGCTTCTTCACGAATCTCTTTTAATCTGTTTTCAATATCCATTACATTATCCTCCTATTTGACAAACACCAGTGTTTTTAACTGATGTAATGTACTGTGTTACTAACATTCAGGCAAAAAAAATACGAATACATCTCATCCAAAGGGACGAAACAGTATCCGCGGTACCACCCTGATTCTTATATATAAATTTTAAATATAAGCTCTCTAACACTTAACGCGTGTAAACGTCTTTTCCTACTGTAATTTCAAAAAAGCTACTCCTGTGGGAAATTCAATCTTTAACTGAACCTGAGAAAGCTTACAGCCGATGACTTTCTCTCTCTGTCGGAAATTAAAAATCTACTTACACATTCATCGTATTTAACCTAATACTTTATAAACATAACACAACAAAGCTTTTCTGTCAAGCGCGAATGGGTGGAGTGCTGCGAATAAGATAAATGAATGCGAATGTAAGGAGTGCTGCGAATATCATTTATTCATTCTCTTATAATAAAAGACATACTGCTGATATACACCCGCCCACTTATCTTTCATCCATAAAGGCATTGTTCCGTTATAATCTTCATCTATTATCTTTTTCATCCATGTATCGATTGGACATGCCTCAAGTCTGTGAAGCCCGAAAAGGCATATGCAGTTTGCAACTTTTCTGCCGATTCCTTTAATACTCATAAGTTCCTTCATAGCATCTTCATATCCAAGCGAAAAAAGCTTACCAGAAACATCTTCTGATTCATTATAGTAACATGCAAGATTTATTATATATTCGTCACGGTATCCCAGGCCAAGTCCTGCCAAATCTTCTTTTTTCAATGAAAAGAGGGCTGCACTTTGTGGAAACTGACTGAATTTTTCACAGAGCATATTAAGGCTTTTCGTTATCCTGGGAATATTATTGTTCTGTGATATTACAAATGAAACCATAATCTCCCACAGATTTTGGTTTAAAATTCTTATACCTCTGCCATAGCTGGCCGCATCTTTTAAAAATTTATCATCATCTGCTATTTTTTCTATAATTTTTGCATAATCAGTATCTAAATCAAGATAATGCCGCCAGATTTTATTAAATTCATCTTCATCGCAGTAAAATGTAAATTCATTTTTATTTTGTTTTACTTCAACCGAAGTATCAAGCATTGGTACTTTATAGGCATTATCATCAAGCTTCTCCCAGCGGAAACACTGTCCGGACTGCGCAATCTGTTCTAAATCCATATAATCATTTTGTATTGTGTACATATTATCATTTC
>CAJJNI010000196.1 GCA_905193085.1 uncultured Lachnospiraceae bacterium
AGGTGGAAGTAAGTCTTACAAAGTGGAATTAACTTTTACAATTGACCTATTTTTTTCTACCATTTTTTGACCTGATTTATCTCGATTAATTCACCATCCGGACCTTCAATCACAAAGTATGCTATACCCTTTTCAAAGAGGTTTAACTCCTTCACAACAGGTGTCAGAACTTTAAAACCTTCCTGTTTTGCAGCAATCAGTGCATTAGGTGCATCTGATGTATCAAGAGCAAAATGATCTATAATACCTGTGTTAGTGTCAACAACCGGGCCATCTATTATTTCTCTAAACTGAATAACTTCTAAAATAAAACCTTTTAATTCAAGAAAAATAACATCAGTATTTCCATACGGTGTTTCTATATAACCATCTTTTATTTTTCTAAAACCAAGTCTTTCATAAAATTCCGTCGTCTTATTTAAATCCAAAACTTTAACAGCAAGGTGTGACCATCCTTTTGAAATATCGACACCTTTATAATCTTTGTCATATGTTCTGCAAAATTCTACAACTTCGCCATAACTGCCAGAAAAATTAACACCCTGACAGCCTAAATGCAAATAATCCACTGCTCCGTCCGGAGTAGATTTATGAAGTTTAAGTCCCTTTTCTTTTAATGCCTGATATTCCATTTCAACATTTCCACAGTCAATTGCAAAGTGGTCATACACACCATTTTTTCTTGTTATAACTTCATTTCTAAGGCTTACAGGCATAAAAAGTTCAATAAGCATATTATTCAATTTAACAAATGCAACAACAATGGCACCATCTACAGGGTCTATAACTAATTTTCTGCTTATAAATGTAAACCCAAGCTTATTTACATAAAATTCCGCTGCTTCTTCTACATCAGGAACCATTATTCCAAGATGACCTATTCTATTAATATATTCCGAAAAACTCATGTATCTAACCTCCTGTTTTTATAAGTATAACATGCTGCTTTTTCTTTATCAAGTTTTTTCATAATATCTGACCATATCCTGACCATATGCTGACGGTATTATTTTTATCTAAAAATCAATTTTCCATATAAGAATATCTGTCATATTTTAAACTTTTCTTAAAATACCATAATAAAACAGACCTCACAGAGCAGATTTTTCTACTCTGCAGGGCCTGTTTAATTAAGTTTAGTAATTATACATTATTTAAAATATTCTACACCAGATTCAAATATCTGAATATCCTGTTCACCATATATATTCATTGCAACAGATTCAGCGCGACGCTCTGAATGTGCCATTTTACCAAGAACACGTCCATCAGGACTTGTAATACCTTCTATTGCGCAGTATGAGCCATTGACATTCCACTCTTCGTCCATTGTAAAGCTTCCATCACAATCTACATACTGTGTTGCAACCTGTCCGTTTTCAAATAATTTCTTAAGCCATTCATCAGGAGCTACAAATCGTCCTTCTCCATGTGAAGCAGGATTTACATAGGTAGCGCCAAGCTCTGCTTTTGCAAGCCACGGGGACTTGTTAGAAACGACCTTAGTATATACCATTTTTGATATATGTCTGTTAATTGTGTTAAATGTAAGTGTCGGTGAATTTTCGTCCTGGCCTGTTATTTTGCCATTCGGAACAAGACCAAGCTTAATAAGAGCCTGGAAACCATTACAAATACCTAATGCAAGGCCATCTCTTTCATTGAGAAGTTTTGTTACAGCTTCTTCTATCTTTGCATTTCTAAATGCTGTTGCAAAGAATTTAGCTGAACCGTCCGGTTCATCACCTGCACTGAATCCGCCAGGGAACATAATAATCTGAGACTGTTCCATTGCTTTTGTAAATTCATCTACTGAATCTCTGATATCGGCAGCATTCATGTTACGGAATACCTTTGTTATTACATTAGCACCAGCTCTTTCGAATGCTTTTGCTGAATCATACTCACAGTTAGTACCCGGAAATACCGGTATAAATACTGTAGGTTTTGCAACTTTATTTTTGCATACATATATTTTATCTGCTTTATAAATATCAGCATCAACTGTCTTCTCAACTGCATATGAGCGTGTAGGGAAAACTTTTTCTAATGTATCTGTCCATGAAAGCAAAGCTTCGTCCATTGATATAACTGTATCCTTGTATACAAACTGTGCTTTCTGTGTAACTGTACCAACTACGACAAAACCTTCCGGTAATTTGTTCAAATCGTCCTTTGATACTTCTAATATAATGTTACCGATTTCTTTATCAAATAAATCTGCAGGAGCAAGATTTTCATCAAATGTAAAGCCTAATCTGTTACCAAATGCCATCTTACTTACAGCAGCAGCAAGACCTTTAGCATCCAGTGCATATGCAGCCTTAACTAATGACTTCTGCATTGCAGAATGTATGCTGTCATATAATTTTTTAATCTGCTCATAAACAGGTAAATCATATTCATCTTTTTCAATTGAATATTTAACTACAACATCTCCTGCTTCTTTGAACTCAGGAGAAATAACATCTTTTTCTTTAGCCACATCTACCGCAAAAGATACAAGTGTCGGAGGTACATCTATATCGTTAAATGTTCCTGACATACTGTCCTTACCGCCGATTGAAGGAAGACCAAATCCCATCTGTGCCTCATATGCACCTAAAAGTGCGCTAAATGGCTGACTCCATCTATATGGGTCTTCTGTCATTCTTCTAAAGTATTCCTGGAAAGTAAATCTTATCTTATTAAAGTCACCACCGCATGCAACTATCTTTGCGACTGATTCTACAACTGCATATGAAGCTCCATGATATGGACTCCAGCTTGAAAGATATGGGTCAAAGCCAAAACTCATCATAGTTACTGTATCACATTTTCCTTTTAAAACAGGAAGCTTCGCTACCATACTCTGAGTTTCTGTAAGCTGATATTTACCACCATAAGGCATGAATACGCTTCCGGCACCGATTGATGCGTCAAACATTTCCACAAGTCCTTTTTGTGAGCAGACATTCAAATCTGATAATACATCAAGATATGTCTTCTTTACATCTGCTTCTTTTACATCAGACTGTGCGAAAAATCTTTCTTTCTCATCAGGAATATTTACAGATACCTTTGTCTCCTGTGCAGCACCGTTTGTATCAAGAAAAGCTCTTGAAATATTAACGATTTCTTTTCCACGCCAGTTCATGACAAGGCGCTTTTCTTCTGTAACTACAGCAACAGGTACAGCTTCAAGGTTCTCTTCTGCTGCATATCCAAGGAATTCTTCTACATCTTTAGGAGATATAACTACAGCCATTCTCTCCTGTGATTCTGAAATTGCTATCTCTGTTCCGTCAAGTCCGGCATATTTTTTAGGTACTTTATCCAAATCAATAAGAAGTCCGTCTGCAAGCTCACCAATTGCTACGGAAACACCACCTGCACCAAAGTCATTACATTTCTTGATAAGGCGGCTTACTTCTTCTCTTCTGAACAATCTCTGAATCTTTCTTTCTGTAGGAGCATTACCTTTCTGTACTTCAGCACCACATGTCTCGATTGAACTTTCTGTGTGTACTTTTGATGAACCTGTTGCTCCACCACAACCATCACGTCCTGTTCTTCCACCAAGAAGAATGATGACATCATCCGGGTCTGAAGTCTCACGAATTACATTTTTACGAGGTGCGGCACCCATAACAGCACCGATTTCCATTCTTTTTGCAACATAATCAGGATGATATATTTCTTTGACAAGTCCTGTTGCAAGACCAATCTGGTTACCGTATGAACTGTATCCGCTTGCAGCTCCACGAACAAGCTTTTTCTGCGGAAGTTTACCCTTTAATGTATCTTCAATTGAACCAGTAGGGTCAGCAGCACCTGTAACACGCATAGCCTGATATACATATGAACGGCCTGAGAGTGGGTCACGGATTGCACCACCAAGACATGTAGCAGCTCCACCAAATGGTTCTATTTCTGTAGGGTGGTTATGTGTTTCATTTTTGAAACTTACAAGCCACTCTTCTTCTTTTCCATCTATTTCTACAGGCACTACTATACTGCAGGCATTGATTTCATCTGATTCTTCCATATCCTGTAATTTGCCATCGGCTTTTAATTTTCTCATTGCCATGAGCGCTAAATCCATGAGACATACAGGCTTTTCTTCTCTGCCTAATGATTTTTTGTCAGCCAGATATTTATCATATGATTTAACTATTGGCTCTTTATATTTACCTTCGTCGAACTTAACATCTTTTAATTCTGTAGAAAATGTTGTATGACGACAATGGTCTGACCAGTATGTGTCAAGAACACGAATTTCTGTCATTGAAGGGTCTCTTTTTTCTTCACTATTATAATACTTCTGAATATGAAGAAAATCTTTGAATGTCATTGCAAGTCCAAGTGAATCATAAAGCTTTTTGAGTTCTTCTTCAGGCATTATGCTGAATCCGTCAAAAATAATCACATCTGCCGGTTCATCATATTTTGTCTCTAATGTCTCCGGTTTTTCAAGGTCTGTAAGCCTTGAATCAACAGGATTTATGCAGTAACTTTTGATTTTTTCAAATTCTTTGTCTGAGACGCGGCCTTCTATTACATATGTAGTAGCTGTACGGATAATCGGCTGCTCATCTTCTTTTAAGAAACGGATACACTGAACCGCTGAATCTGCTCTCTGGTCGAACTGACCCGGAAGAAATTCCACGCTGAATGTTCTTGCTCCGAACAGGTCAAAATTTTCTTCAAACAATACATCTACAGGCGGTTCT
>CAJJNI010000197.1 GCA_905193085.1 uncultured Lachnospiraceae bacterium
CATAATCATATAGATATTGCATTACTGCATAGAAAAAACTAAACATAATCATATAGATATTGCATTACTGCATAGAAAAAACTAAACATAATCATATAAAATGCTGCTGCGCATCTGCCTGATAATAGATTATATACTATAAATAAGCAAATTTAAAATATTACACAATTTTTTCCATGTCATAAAGACATGTTATATTTAATTTCACATTTACTATCTTATATTTATTACTTAATATATGGAATACCGGTTGGAGATACAGCTTTACTTCCCATTGACTCAAGAAGCTTAATTCCCTGATTCCTTGCTGTTATAACAGCCTCTTTAACTGCGGCTGCATTACCTGTTACAGTTATTATAACTTCATTAGAATGGCTTGTTCCAATTGACGGAGTCATATATTTTATAACCTTTACATCTGCACTTTTAACTGCGGTGTCTGCAATCACAAGTCCTATTGCTGCCGGTGAACCGCATATAAAACCAAATGCTCTGTCAACAGGAGCATCAAAAGCTTTATTAAGTGCAAAACCGGCTCTTGCAGAATATGCAAATTCCAGATGTCCTGCCTCACTTATGTAAACCTCACCTGCATGGAGCCTGATTTTCTCTAAAGCTATAGTTATACAGTCTCTTGCATCAGCAACTGTTTCTGCACCGACAATTATAAAGTTACCATGTCCGCCCCAGCCCTTTGTATCTCGCGGCAAATCTACAGACACTACTTCACAATTGGTTGTCTTAACAGCCTCATCAACTGCCAGAATCTGTCCTGCTGCCCCGGTTCTTGAGCTTATAAGACCAAGTGCACGGTATTTGTCAGATAAATTCATCTTGTCGCGAAGAGCTACATCTATATTGGCAATAACAAGCCCAATTGTATCAAGCACTGTAGTGCCAACAAGTTCTGTCATTGAATTTGTTGATGATAAATCAAAATTATCCATACAATAGCTCCTCTTTCGCGAATTTCCGTACAACACAGATATTAATATTATACTAAATATCTGAAAATATGTCAAACCCTCTGCACGCTTTAAGTTAATCCATCTTATACAGAAACATCATGTCTTTATGAAGGAAATGTCTAAAAAGTTATCATCTGTTGCAGAGGGTTTTGACTTAATACATTCATCGGCACAGCGTAAGTCGAAAATTTGACATTTAATGTATCATCAAAATTATCAATTGCTTTTATAAGACCAATGCAGCCAATCTGAAACAAATCATCTACATTTTCACCTGAAGAAGAAAAACGCTTTATTACACTAAGCACAAGACGCAGATTTCCTTTGATATAAATTTCCCTTGCTTCTTTGTCACCCTGCTTAATTCTTTTAAATAATTCTTCTTTGTCCTCATTTTTTAACAACGGTAATTTTGCAGTATTAAATCCACAAATTTCAACTTTTCCCAATGCCATTTTTTATGCCTCCTTTTTGTTCGTACTTTTATTTTGCACAACTCTTTAAGGCATTATACATATCGTACCATTTCTTTTTTTAATCTTTTCATTATTTTTTTCTCTAATCTTGAAATATATGACTGTGAAATTCCAAGCAAATCTGCAACTTCTTTTTGCGTAAGTTCTTCGCCGCCCGGACTGTTAAGGCCATAGCGCAGATTTATTATTGTGCGCTCTCTGTCTGAGAGTTTGTCTATAGCTTCATTTAACAGTCTTTTTTCAACCTCTGTCTCTAAATCTTTATAGATTACATCTTCATCAGTTCCGAGAATATCCGACAGCAGTAATTCATTTCCGTCCCAGTCAACATTTAACGGTTCGTCTATTGAAACTTCAAGTCTTGTTTTATTATTTCTTCTAAGGTACATTAATATTTCATTTTCTATACATCTTGATGCATATGTCGCAAGCTTTATTTTTTTGTCGAGATTAAATGTATTTATAGACTTGATAAGTCCTATTGTTCCTATAGAAATCAAGTCTTCAACACCAACTCCTGTGTTGTCAAACTTCTTCGCTATATATACAACAAGTCTTAAATTATGCTCTATTAAAACCTGTCTTGCCTGATTTGCAAATTCTCCATCAAGGTCTTCTAACAATTTTGCTTCTTCCTCTGCTTCAAGAGGAGGCGGCAGAACCTCAGAACCACCTATATAATGAACTTCTCCTTCTTTTATATGTACAATATTATGAATGCTGTTAGACATATGAAACTGAAATTTACTGTTTGGTAAAAACACTTTAAATAACATCGTGTCCCCTCCTATGGCTGAATATTTATTTTTTTGTAGTTAAAATCATGTGATAATCCCCTTTTTGGGACAAAGTCCCATCAACTATTCCAATAAGAGCTTTATTATATTCAATATTTTCTCCTCCTTTTTTTATACAAAGCCTTTCAACCTGTATAACGGGCAGAATTCCATCCAAACTGCTAATGGTCTTATACGGTACTGCAAATACCCGAGTGCTGTAATTATCACAATTTTTATTTTCAATATCTTTATCGCGGTTCCTTTTTCCGGATAATATTTCTATATTGTATTTAATATCATCATTAAAATAAGGCTTACAGATTTCGTATTCTATAATCGAAACTCCTCTGTTATGATAAGGAGATATAAGACAGTTCCCAGTATCCCATATTCCTGAAGTTTTCACTTCATTATTTCCGATGACAATTTTCACTTCACATAAAGTTTTTTCCCGCCTTTTATTTAAATTAAACATTGCTCTTACACCGCAAAAAATAATATATATGAATATTGTCCACATTAATATCTGCCAGAAATAATCTATCCCATAAATCAATTGGTTAAAAATACCGTTAAGACAAAATGATATTATATAAAAACTTATAATTACTTTAATGAATCCATACACCGATACTATCTTAAAGGAAATGAATATCATAATCACACCGGTTATTATATAAATAAAGAAATATGCCGGTTTTAAAAAACGCAAATCTGTAACCAGATACAGACACAACAGCGCACTTCCCATAACTGCTGCGGCAATTCTTCTTATTTTTCCACCTTCAAGATTTAAAACCTTCTTCAGCACAGATAATACTATATAATCAATAATAATATTAACGATAAGAAAAATATCTATGTAAAGCTCATAATACACTTAGCACCTCCTTCTTCTGTTTCAGTGGCAATGATTTATTAACATGTCTTGATTACATTATAAAATAAGGTGACCGCAAATTTTGTCAAATGCAGTCACCTTATTATAATATTTATGAAATTAATTTTCAGTAAAAATTGAATATGTTAAAATCTAATATTATGATTATTTGTTAGTATATCTTTGAAGAAATGTTGGCATCTTAAGCTCCTGATTGTCCTGAACTTTTCTTGGTTCAGGAGATATTTTTGCCATATCCTGTGTAGATGATGCTGTCTGAGAAACCGCTGAAACACCCTCGCCTCTCTGATAAAATCTTGGCTGGTATGTCTGTGCAGACTGCTGATTTCTTGACGCATATGTATTTCCTGAAACCCTTGATGTGCCATAAGCACTCTGCTGTGATGCAGTTGGTCTTACAGGCTGCTGACGAACCTGACCTGTTACAGGCTGTGTAGGAGAAGTAATTCTTCCACCTGCAGGCATGTCCATATATTCATCTTCTATATTAAGTCCTGTTGCAATTACAGTAATTGTGATTGTATCTCCCATGCTGTCATCAGGTATTGCACCAAATATAATATTAACATCTTCACCTTCGATATCACCCAGCTTCTCACGCATGAAGTCTGTTGCATCGTCTGTATCGCCCATCTTGATATTACCACACATATTAAAGATAATATCACTTGCACCCTTAATATCTGTCTCAAGTAATGGACTCTCTATAGCCATCTGTGCAGCTTCAAGAGCAGCATTATCACCATGTCCGACACCTATACCGATATGTGCAAGACCTTTATCACGCATTACAGTCTGTACATCAGCAAAGTCAAGGCTTATTAATGCCGGAAGATTAATAAGGTCTGTTATACCCTGAACACCCTGCTGGAGAACTTCATCAGCTTTCTTTAAAGCATCCTGCATAGTTGTTCTTCTGTCGAGAATCTGTCTTAATTTTTCATTTGGAATAACGATAAGTGTATCAACATTTTCTTTTAGTCTCTCTATACCTGCAAGAGCATTCTTCATTCTCTTTCCGCCTTCAAATGTAAAAGGTTTGGTAACAACACCAACAGTCAAAATTCCTTTATCTTTAGCAATTCTTGCTACAACCGGAGCAGCACCTGTTCCTGTTCCGCCGCCCATACCGCATGTAACAAAAACCATATCTGCACCTTCAATTGCCTGTGACAATTCTTCAGCACTTTCCTCTGCTGCACCTTCTCCAATTTCAGGTTTTGCTCCGGCGCCAAGTCCCTTGGTAAGCTTTTCACCAAGCTGTATTCTTACAGGTGCATTGCTTAAATCAAGTGCCTGCTTATCTGTATTAGCTGCAATAAATTCTACTCCTGTAATATTTTCATCAATCATTCTGTTGACAGCATTGTTACCGCCGCCGCCGACTCCGATTACTATTATCCTTGCATTTCCTTCCATTTCATTAGATGTTAATTCAATCACAGTGCATCCTCCTATTCACTTATCAATAAAGTGTTCTATTTAAATTTTGCTATTATTCTGATTTTAAAAATAATTTACCTATTATTTTCCTTATACCAAACTCTCCTTTATATAATAATATTTTTTTCCCAA